>JBBSJX010000400.1:0-3860 GCA_038256825.1 Chitinophagales bacterium | reverse complement strand
GTCCATAGAAACGGTTGATTTATCAAATCCCCAGGCTTCCACTTTAAAATTTTTAATATCTCTATAATCAAAACCCTGTGGTTTTTTACATGAAACAACAAGTAGGAGCAAGGCAAAGCAAAAAGGGATAACTTTCCTCATAATAATAATTTCATGCAAAATAGGGGCATTTTTAAAAAATGAAATCATATTTTTTTGTTACTAAAAACTTTAGGTAAATCTATAAAAAACCATGTTTAAAATTAAATTATTTGATGCATTTAAGTTTAGCATAACTAATTTAATATACATTATTATAAATCAGCTATTTATCAAACTTGATTAAAGTTTATTAAAGTGTTTTTTCTATGGTTAAAATGCAAAAATTAAGTACTTAACATGATGGATAATATCACAATCTTTCCTAAAACTAATAGTACATTAATAATTGAAAACCAATACTTTCCAGTTATTAGTTCTTATAAAATGTTTTTAATTTCAACACATATTAAATTTGAGCAATGCGAAAGATTTCAAAAAATGAGTTTTAGGAACCGTTGTATAATTTCGGGCAGCAACGGGCTTATAAATTTGACAGTTCCTATTAAAAATGGAAGACAAACTAAGGAGATGATTAGGGATATAAAAATTGACAACGAACAAAGGTGGCAATTACAGCATTGGCGTGCAATTGAATCTTCTTATCGTCGTTCCCCATTTTTTGAATTTTACAGCGAAAGTTTAAAAGCATTGCTTTTTAAAGAACAAGCCTTTTTATTCGATTTAAACATAACGATAAATGAATGGCTTTTGAAAAAATTAGGCATTCAAAAACCAATCGGCTTCACCAACGATTATATTAAAGAGTATAATGAAAAAGATTTTGTGGATTTGCGAAACGAATGGTTTCCTAAAAATTTTAAAGAGGTTCGCAAAGAAATGCAGGTTAAATACATCCAGGTTTTTGAAGATAAGTTTGGATTTATTCCTAATCTAAGTATCCTGGATTTATTGTTTTGTAAAGGAAATTTATAAAGAGCGAGCAATTATTTTTAATTATTTAAAATTATAATATAGTAAGTCTGCGCAACTTTTAACCAGGTAAACCAATCATAAAAAATAAACCTCATCGGCCTCCTGATTGAATAACCTTTTAGTACTATTTTTAAATAATGAAATGGAAATTGTTTGTCCTGCTATGTGCGAGTTTATTTGTTCAAAAAATTGAAGCCCAGCAAAGGCCCCACTACACCCAATACGTTTTAAATAATTTTATAATTAACCCGGCCGTTGCCGGAATTGAAAATTATACCGACGTTAAAATCAGTCACCGCCAGCAATGGGTTGGCTTACAGGATGCACCTGTAACTACTTACCTTACCATTCATGGTCCATTAAAAAAAAATGATTATGCCAGGCAAACTGCAACCGGTTTTAATGCAACAGGCGAAAATCCCAGGGGCAATGCATATTGGATGGATTACACAAAGGCTGAACCGCATGCAGGGGTTGGTTTAACTATTATTAATGATAGAACAGGACCTTTAAACAGGTTTGCCGCATACGGAACATATTCATACCATCTTGGAATTACCGAACGCACTAGTATTGCCGCAGGAGTTTCGGCCGGAATACAAAATATGAGTTTAAATTCAGGAAAGCTTGATTTTGGAAGCCAGTTTGCTGTTGATCCGGCTGTTGCTGGTAGCGGTTATCTTAACAGGCTTAGCCCCGACATAAATGCAGGTGTCTGGCTGTATTCAGCGGATTATTTTGTTGGTTTGGCCGCGCAGCAAATTATTCCTTCAAAATTAAAGTTTAGTGCCGATACATTACGGGTTTCCAACGGACGGTTAATACCGCATCTTTTTCTAACCGCAGGGTACAGGTTCCAATTGAACGATGATATTTCTTTCTTGCCTTCGGCTATGTTACGTTATGTAAATCCTGCACCCATTGGGGTTGATGTGAATGCAAAATTTCAATATCGTGATTTAATTTGGGCGGGTGCCAGTTATCGTTATAAAGATGGTTATGCCGGAATGGTGGGCCTCAACATAAGTAATACTTTAAATATTGGATACTCTTACGATTTAACAACCTCAAGATTGAATACTGTAAGCAGGGGCTCTCACGAAATTCTGGTGGGATTTCTATTAGGAAATAAATATGGCGATTGGTGCCCTCGAAATTTATGGTAATAGCTAATTCGTTATTGTTTACTAAGCTTTAAACTGGTCAGGTATCGGCATAATAAATGTATTCAGGGATTTTATTTTATCGAGAAATATATTTTTTTTGTTCGGGCTTTCGTATTTCAAGGCAACATTGTTGTGTCACTCACTTGTACTGTTTGTCCAATATTCAACAAAAAGATACTGCTATTTAAGCGGCTATTAATATTAAAATGGCTTTTGGAAAGTATTAAATACGGATGATCTTAAAAACCTTTTTCGGTTTTGCAGGTAACTTTGGTTGCTGGTTGTTTTCGGGTAAATGTTCCAATGCTTCTAAGTCAGAACTAATTATCTTTTCAGCAACCTTAGTATTTTCTCTTATAAATATTTCAATAATTTTTCCTGTTGTTTGAGCAGGTTTCTCATTATAATCAAACGAGAAAGTATGGGAAGGTTCAACATAAGGTGATGCAATAATTAATTCATTCTTCACCTCAAAACCAGGTTTGATAAAAGGGACCTCATTAAGTTTGCTGCACAAAAAAGTTGCTTTTTCAACTTGGTTCTGCATTTCTCTTTTTAAATTATTCATCTCATTTTCATTAAAAAGATGAATATAGTATTGATTTGCAGCTTCATCTAACTTTGCTTCATGTTTTGCTAATGCTTCTTCAGTTTGATATTGAACAAATGTTTTTACAGCTTCTTTTTTTAGATCTGACCACGCTTTTCGTACTTCATTTTTAATTTTTTCATCAGCTTCTTTTTGAATAAAAATGAATTTCTTTGAAATATTAGTAAAATTCTCAGCTCTTATTTCTTTTTCCATCATTAAGTAGAAAGAATTAATTGTATCAGAAAACCAATTATGGTTTTGCGCTCTAAAAAAAGCCATGCTTTTACCAGGTAATTCTGCTTTAGGTGCAGGTAAAGGATCGTTAAGTGAAGTTTCCAATTTTAAAACATTAGGAATTTCGTCATGCAAATCCTCAGGAAATTTACTTTGGTCTGCCAGTTCCAAGTTCATTTCTTTCTCTAATTCTTCAAGGTGTTGTTGAAGCTTATCCCGCTGAGTCTTTGGTATAAAAAAAACAGGATTAAACAATGGATTATGTAGTGAAACTGTAGTAGGCTGAACTACTTCGGAGCTGCTGATTTGCTTACCAGTAATTGAATTTGATTTTGAAGGCGAAAACCAGGCAGCGATACTTAATAATCCCGAAATAATTAACAGGGCAAATAATTGGTTACGGTAATAATAGGAACGGTCGTTTTTTTCAATCATCCGCTTCACCCTATGCAATAAAGCCTGGTTGTTAGCAGTTGCATTCATTGCTAAATGGGAACTTATTTTGGAAAAGCTGGCAATTTTAAGCAAGGCTTTAGCATAAACCGCTGCATTATACTCGTATTGCAATACCCAGTCGTCACAACTATTTTCACGCTCTTTTTTTAAATGCCTGCTAAGTAATTGCATGAAAGGGTTAAAAAACAAAACAACTTCAATTATTGATAAAAATATGTTTACCAGGTAATCCAGTCGTTTTATATGAGCAAGTTCATGTAACAAAACTGCTTCCATTTGCTCAATACTTAAATAATTTAAACTTGCAAATGGTATAAGGATAACAGGTTTAAAGAAACCGATGGTCAGCGGACTTTTTACCCGGCTAGAAATATAAATTTTTACACTTTTTTTTATTC
>JBBSJX010000399.1:0-3870 GCA_038256825.1 Chitinophagales bacterium | reverse complement strand
TAATGAAGAATAAATATTATCCGGATTACACATCATTTGAAAATGCTGTTGACACTTTTTTTCAAACATTTAATGATAGGACTGACGATATGAAATCTTTGCTGAATTTTAAATTCGGAATTATTAAAGCAAGTTAGTATAATCAAATGCCTGCTACCAAAAAGTCCTTTCAAAAAAAAAGACTTATTGATGGAAATAAACAACCATAAAAAAACCCGCACGGGGCGGGTTTTTGATTAACTAAAAAGTTTAAACTAAAAGTTTATATAATTGGTAATGATGGGTCGGCGGGAATTGGTACTACCTGTTTGCCCCATTACACCTCTGCAATAAATGGTATATTTTTTAGTATTGAGAGGAACCAATCCTGAAATAGAATCTAACTTAACATCGGTTACTGGATTTTTTAAATACACCCTATAAGTTTGACCTGCACCTGCACCTAAAGTATCGTATGATGATACAGCCTTAAATGCAAGGTTATTGTAGGTGGCAGTATAAGGATTACCCGTACTGGTTTTTACAATTTCAATTTTTACCGGGCTATTGGGTATAAAGTTAGCTACCCTGAAATAGGCCTTTGATGGATCGGCAACAGTTGGATCATCTTCTACTACAATTGCAGAAAGTCGCGATAGCGAATCAACCAAGGCATAGGTATAAAATTTATTTGCATTAAATGTAGGCGTGTTGGTAAAAACAACCTGCCCCGGCATTACTATAGCAGAGTCGGGAACTTTGGCTTCAATTTTTAATGCACCTGAATTTAAAGAAGCATACCCAATAGTTGCAGGATATATTGTTGGAAACAGCATACCTAAAACAACGCCTGAAGTAGTAGGTGTAACCGAAGTTGATTTTTGACCGTTGGCAATAAAATTTAAAGAAGGCGCATCTGGCGACATCATTAAAAACTTGACATTGGTATTTTGTGCAGATATAGATGTAAAGCGAGTTGGAAGGGAATCTTTTTTATCACATCCTACTAATGCAATTCCTGCCATTATTAATATACCGTATATTGATTTTTTCATGTTGTTTCATTTAGGTTATTTATTCGTGTATCCATAATTTTTTGGTGTGGTAGTCAGCATCAAAGCCACCAATAGCATTTAAAGCATCAATATTCCAGATGTACTCAGAGTTATAACGTGGGCGTACCCTGTAAGCAGGCTTATTATTATTATCTAAAAAGTAAGTGGTAGGCAAATTGAACGAAGTGAAAATATTTGGATCATAATCATACTTTCTTAAATCGGTCCAAACCTCAATAGTGCCATATGCCCAAAGTGCAATGTACTTCTGCAACATAATCTGGCTAAGGGTAAGATCGTTTGCTGTTGGAGGTATAATAGAAGGATCGGCTAAAAAGATTGCTTTCTGTACATTGAATGCTGCTAAAACATTTGGATCTGTAGTAAACGGATAAGTTGATCCACCTGGTGTTGCTCCCGGACCTTTAGCGCCATCTCGTACAAAATCAAGGTGAGCATTCAGGCCTTTTTTATAAGCATCCAAAGCAAGGGCTTTATCTCCTTTTTTAAATGCTGCTTCTGCTTTAATAAACTGAAGCATTGAATACGTCATTAATGGAAATGGTGCATTATTTTGAAACAGGTATTTTGAAGGTGTGGTTGCAGCAGTTACATTTGAACCTAAAACGGTACCCCACACGGACCGCACCCCGCTTGCTGTTGAACTAACAGTAGATGATTGTCCCAATCCCGGGTTCAAACCACGGTAAATACCATCGGTAGATGGTTGTAACATGATGGGTTGACGAGGATCTTTTACTCCGTTAAAAAGAGTTCCATCAGTTAAACGAACAATAAAGGCTGACTGGCCAAAAATTCCAACGTTTCCTCTCTGTGGTCCAAAAAAGTTTCCGTCGGCAGAACTGGTTCCGTTAAAAGGTACCAAAGCATCATCGGCATTGCTGGCTAATGACTGATCAACATAGCTGATAACAGCGTCAGCATTATAAGTACCTTTTTTAATTAAATGATGGGCATTGATAGCCAGGATACCATAAACAAATTTTCTCCATTTTGCCTGGTCACCTTTATATATCAAATCAAACTTTGCAAATAAAGGTGAACCAATAGCATCGGTAGATTTATTAAGTTCAACTAATGCATCCTTGCACAAACGATCAACATATGCATAAACCGTGTCCTGGCTATCGTAATCAAATGTGTTGCGCTTAGGATCAAAGGCTTGCTTTAAAATAATAGGTCCATGAAGATCGGTAAGCATCTGCCATCCCCATGACTGCATTGCCAAACCGGCACCCAAAATATCCCACTTTTTTTGTTCCCTTGCTGCATTTATAAGGTCAACCGTATTCTGACCACTTTTCCAATAAGCGCTTCTCCACATTTCACCACCAAAATCCGACGATTTGGAGTAGCCATGTATATCCCATACCGCCCCGGTAGCGGAGTTTAGAAAGAACTGAGTATAGGGCCCCAGGCCTCGTGCATCAAACTGCATTCCCAAGGCAAAGTTTGTTTGGATAGAAGGTAAATACAAGGCCGGATCTGCACTGGAAGGGCCGTTAGGGTTCGTATTTACATCCAGGAATTTTTTACAACCGCCTGCTGTAAAAAGCAGAAAGCAGACTATTACTATATTAATCTTTTTCATACTGTTATTCTATTATGGTTATAAGCTTACGCGTAAATTAAAGTTGAATGTTTTTGGAACCGGAAGGCTGCCATAATCAATACCGGAACTTCCACTTCCGCCTGTTGCTACAGTGGTACCATTTACGCCTGGGTCGCCACCTGTATAATTAGTAATTAATATAAGATCTGTAGCAGTAAAACCTAAGGAGGCTGATTTAAAGAAATTACCCTTACTGTTTAACCACTTTTTAGGCAGGTTATAACTAATGGTAATATCTCTTAAACGCAACCAGTTAACATCGCGCTCAATAAATTCCTGATCGATAACTGATCCAGAATAAAAGTTGTTATTATAAAATGGAATGATACCAATGTTATTAGGTGTTGGATTTGCAGTATTTTCCAAACCGTCTTTAATTACACCATTAAATAAAACAGAAGTTTCCCTGTTTTGGATAGATTTTGGATGTAAACCTAAATTGTATAAGTATAATCCTGTAGCATTAAATACATCTCCACCTTTACGATAATCCCATAAAAAACTCAGGTTAACGCTTTTATAGGTCAGGCTGTTTGATAAACCCATTCTAAAATCAGGGTTCCTGTCGCCTGCAGCAGGCCAGATGGCATTATTGGTTTGTAATGGCAAACCTGTTGTAGGGTTAATCAACAACTTTCCCTGGTCGTTATATTGGTAAGTGTATTGAGCTGTTAAGGTGGTAAGAGGTCCACCAAGCCGTGCACCATTTCTAACATTACCATACAACCAGGTATCAGAGTTATAAAATTCTGATAAGCCTGAAGGTAATTTATCCAGGTTACTGTTGGTTTTTGTATAGTTAACCGATACATCCCAAATAAAATCTGCTGATTGTACCGGGGTTCCTTTCAACAAAAGTTCTACACCTGAATTACTAACTTCTCCACCATTAATATTTTTTAAAATAAAACCGGTACCATAACTAATTCTTAAACCACTGATGATCTGGTCAACACTTTTGCTCTTATAATAAGCAGCATCCAACGATAACCTGTTTCTGAAAAACTGGAGTTCTGCTCCAATTTCTTTTGAGGTCACTTTTTCAGGGCGCAATAATGGATTGGGTGCAGTAAAGCCATATGCAAAACCTCCACCGGTAATGGTTTGTGCTTCTAACGAAGGGTTGGTATAATAAGGCGCCGCATCTTTACCTACCTGGGCAATTGATCCCCTGATACGTCCCATTGTAAGTACATTGGTTAT
>JBBSJX010000398.1:0-3914 GCA_038256825.1 Chitinophagales bacterium | reverse complement strand
TTTGCTGCTTTTGCCATAATTTTTAAATTTTTATAGTTTTTATATTAAGCACTTAAGGTACATAACCTTTAGTTAATATTCCTAGGGTAAAACCATTTAAATTTAAATTTTTACTGCTTTTTCAGCTTTATAATCAAAACAGTGGGAATCGTGTGAATAAAATAGTTCCTTTAATAGGTTTTATGTCTGGAGACAATGCCCGAAAATATTGCAAATGGTAAGCAGTATCAATATTTCTAATTTTGAACATCCCAGGTAAAATACCGTATAATTGCTATCGTAGGTTATTTTACATAAGCCATTATTAAAGCAACATGCGTTATTTGAAATCACCCGCTGCATATTAACCGTTATTGCTGTACGTTTCAGTAATGGAAATAAACCCAGTTTGATACCGAAAGCCGTTTACGAAACGAAACCGAGCCGGTATACTAAATTTATTTTACACCCCTTATTTTTTTGCAAAACTCAGCTTTACTGTTTTTCATTAATTATTGTTATAAAATGTTTGAAATAATTTAAATACCAGCTTCGGTTTTCATGGGGTCATCGTTGCGTCGCAATCACTTTATCAGCAGTTTTTCATAGCGGCCAAAATGTACTATGAGTTGCAATGGGATCATTATAATTTTAAATGAGGTATAAAATTATTGCTGATTTTTGTGTAACCATTCAGGCAAATAATTAAGTGATTTGGACGAAACGATGGTGCTAAAAAAACAAATGCTGGTATCATAATAATACTACACTGCAATTGCAAACTTTCCAAATTCAACCAAACGATTATGAAAACTGAATTACAAAAAATGTTGGATAGCGAATTGTACGATGCTGCAGATGCAACATTGGTAGAAATGCGTTTAAACTGCAGGCAATTAATTTTTAAATACAACCACTCCCCAATTGAAAATACAGAGGAAAAGAGAAGACTGCTGGGAAAATTAATAGGTGGTATGGGAAAGCTAATTGATATACAGGCTCCCTTTTACTGCGACTATGGATCCAACATTTATGCAGGCGAAAACTTGTTTATTAATTTTAACTGTGTGATTTTAGATTGTGCAAAAGTGACCCTTGGCGATAATGTTTTTCTTGCACCTTATGTACAATTATATACTGCCCACCATCCTGTTACTGCAGCCGAAAGAATCAAAGGACCAGAGTTAGCAACACCTATAATTATTGGAAATAATGTTTGGCTTGGTGGTGGTGCTATTGTTTGCCCCGGGGTGCGTATTGGCGATAATACAACCATTGGCGCAGGTAGTGTGGTAACTAAAAATATACCCGCAAATGTGGTTGCAGTCGGCAACCCTTGCCGTGTTATAAAACATTTATAAACCGCACAAATTATTGTTTAGGTTATGCTACCAATTGATGGGTATAACCTAACTGAACCAGTTGTTCGTATGCCTGCCAAACAATTGTGGGTATATCCTGGGGAATTTGAAAACCTTTTTCTGCATACAGTTTAATGCGTTGTAAGTCGCCCACCATTATGTGTATCACCTTTTCCATAGTTATCTCATTTGTGGGATAATCTTTAAAAGCAATTTGCGGCGAAGTAACCAATAACTTTTTGTTGGGCCATTGTTTTATAAAAGTGGCATAACTTCTTCGCTCCATGTAAGGCTTTTGCACTACTATAAAACTTAGGGGATGAAGGTTTTTCGATTGCAATAAGGTTTGGGTAAAAGTTATATTTTCTCCTGTGTTGGTCGATTTGTTTTCTACTAAAATAGCCTCTTTTGGCACCCCATGCTGTAGTGCAATTTTTGCAAATTTTTCCGCTTCTGTTTCGGCCCACATTCCTTCGGTTAACCTGCCCAGCCCTCCTGAAAATATTAATAAAGGAGCCCAACCTTCTAAAAATAATCCGGCGGCCCTATCGGCCACCCTGGTGTCGTGGCTGCCCAATACAAAAATGCAATCTGATTTTTGTAATGGGTGGTTTACATGGTGATAATCCCAAACAATTTGTGCCAGTTTTTCAACTTCAGGTGTAAGCATATGATTGCGAAATAAAGGTGAATCAGGTTAAAAAACAAAAGCACCGGTTAATTACCATTTTGTAATTGCCAATGCTTTTTTATGTAGGGTAAGTAGTATTATTGTTTTACTTTAACCGCTCCGTCTTTAACCTTTAAAGTTACTTCGTCTGTTTTTACTTTGTACTTGTCATCCTTAAATTTTTCTTTTACACCATCCTGTTTAATTTTTACATTTCCTAAGCCGGACGAGCCGGAACCAATCAGGCAATTTCGTAATTTTCCAAAAAGATGGAACTACTCACTCAAAGATATAGCGAAAAGATTAGCGGTACACTCAGCTGTTATGACCGCATCGTGATTACCGGTACATTACCTGTGCTAAGCAACGCCAGACATTTAACGGCTTATATGTTTCAAAACAATATCCGCATATTTGATTATGCAAAGTTTGCTGAACCTTTTCGGGATGAGTTGAAACAAAACGCGCAACGCATAGCTGAAGAAGCGGGGGTGGAAATAGAGTATATCCGAAGAAGTGGCGTTAGAAAGGAGGCTATTATTGAGGGCATCATCAAAAAGCGGGGTACGCATCCTGGCCTGGTGCATATCATTTCAGTAATGGAAGGCTGCACAAGTTATAAGCCCTGGCATGATAAAGTAACCCACAAAACATTTTTAAAATACGATCAAAGCAAATGTCTCACCTATTATTTTTATTTAATTGATGAATTGCTGGGGCTTTGCTATGTGCGTGTGCCTACCTGGTTACCCTTTAAGCTTCAGATATTTTTCAATGGTCATGCATGGCTCGCTGCTGAACTGGCAAAGAAAAATATTGGTTATCAAATGATGGACAATGCGTTTATAAATATTGATAACTGGGGTAAAGCGCAAAAGATGAGCGACAATTTATCCATTGAAAAGCTGCACAAAAGATTAAATGCCTTTGCAGAAAAATACTGTCCTGTTCACAAAGTATTTAAGCAGCAATATCATTGGAGCATCATGCAGTGTGAATATTCAACCGACATAGTATTTAAAAAACAGGAAGATTTAAAGCCGCTGTATGAACAGCTTATTGAAAAGGCCATACACAGTGTAAAGCCTGAAAACATCATTACTTTTTTTGGAAAGAAAATGCATGGGAAGTATGAAGGTGAAGTAGGCAACAACTATCATGTACGTATAGAAGGCAGCCGTATCAAACACAGTATGGGTAAGGCATCCATAAAAATGTACGACAAGTTTGCACATATATTACGAATTGAAACCACCGTCAATGACGTAACTTTTTTCAAACACTACCGTGAGGTAATACACCGTGATGGTTCTTCCACACAAAAAGAAGCATCCATGAAAAAAAACATCTACAGCCTCAAGCCGCTACGTGAAATCGTTGCTGCTTCCAACAATCGTTATCTTGAGTTTATCTCTGCCATTGAAGACAACACAATCGGGCATAAAAAATTAGAAAAAGCAACAGAAACAAAAACAGTAGAAGATCGCAACTACAAAGGATTAAACTTTTTTAGCAAAGCGGATAAAAAAATAATACTCGCACTGGCAAGAGGCGAGTTTAATATCTATGGCTTCAGGTGTAAAGACCTCACCAAACATCTTGTAAACTATTCAAGTGATCAATTAAGCAGGTTGCTGAAAAGATTAAGAGTACATGGGGTCATAAAAAAAATTGGTAAAAGCTATAAATATTATTTAACCCGCTTTGGAAAAGAAATTATCACCTGCTCACAAAAAGTAATTAATATGATAATGATACCTCAACTTTCAAATGCTGCATAATATTTTGGCAAATAGTGCGGTAATTTTAGTTTTAAGGTACTAACGACATTGCCAACATCGAAATTTTGAAAGATGCCTCTGCAACCGCAATTTATGGTTCAAGAGGTGCTAATGGTGTTGTAA
>JBBSJX010000397.1:0-3924 GCA_038256825.1 Chitinophagales bacterium | reverse complement strand
TGAAGCTCAAAACCTGAACGTTGGTTGGATGCAGTTTTTTGTGGCCATTGCTGCGGTGGTAGCAATGACGAGTGTGCTCCTCGTGTTTCAGATGGGCCAGCCCCGCATCTGGATGAGCATGAGCCGCGATGGCTTGCTGCCAAAAATATTCAGCCGTATCCATCCAAAATTTAAAACCCCATCTTTCTCAACTATTGTCACCGGTATTTTTGTGGGTTTTCCTGCTTTGTTTTTAAACCTGGACGTAGTGATTGCCTTAACCAGCATTGGTACTTTATTTGCCTTTACGTTGGTTTGCGGTGGTATACTGGTTATGCAAAATCAAAAAAACAAACCTGAGGCAAAATTTAAAGTGCCTTATTTAAATGGAAAATATCTCATCCCCGGTCTCGTAGTATTAGCCATCAGCCTGGTTATAATTTATTCTCCCGGCCACTTTTCCGATTTATTTACCAGGGAGAGTTTGCCCATGCTTATTTTTTGGCTGGTAGCAATTACTGTTGCGGTGTACACTTATAAATACAATTTTTCGGTTATCCCGGTAATGGGTTTGCTTAGTTGTTTTTACCTGATGGCCCAGGAAAGCTACACCAACTGGTTGCGCTTTTTAATATGGTTGCTTATTGGTTTGGCCATTTATTTTATGTACGGTCGCCGAAACAGCCGTATTGGTAAAATGAAACCGGAGCAGTTAAATTAATTTTTTGGTTACCAGCATTTGTTTCTTTGTTTTGGCAGTTGTTGCGTCGCACTCTTGTACATTTATAAGTTAAATGAGCTATTTTGATTTTATTGAATGGTTTGTAAAGATTTAGATAAAAGCTTCAAATTGTTATGTAGTACACGTGTGCGACGCAACCGGAGACGAAGGGTTTACAATTGCTCGCTACCCAAAAAACAACCTGAACAAACGGCCTTATTACATGTAAAAGCACACTTATGCACAAATCGCCCGGTTAATTTCAGAATTCGTTAATTTCTCCACCATGCGGGTTCTAAGTAAGGTTGATGGTTAATTTTGCCACATGGAAAATGATTTGATGTATACCGGGCAAATGTGGAATCAACTTACGGCGTTCTCAAAAAAGGAAGAACTAAAGGCTCAGCTCTGGAGCGAAATTGTTGACTTTTATGCTGAACCTTACCGTTTTTATCATACAATTGAACATGTAGCTGAATTGTTCAGGTGGAGCGAGCAGTTTTTAAAAAACCTGGAAAACCCTGCAGTTGTAGGTTTTGCCATACTGTACCACGATATTTACCACGATACTTTTAAAGACGACAACGAGGATGAAAGTGCAGCAAAGACCAGGGAGCACCTTCAAAAGTTAAATGTAAAAACCTCAGTGATTGACCACGTAGAAACTTTTATACTGGCCACAAAACACACACCATCCCCGACGATTACGAGCTGAAAAATGACCTGGAGTTTTTCCTCGATTTTGATATGGCCGTTTTAGGCAGTAACTGGGAAGCGTTCGAAACGTACAGCCAGAAAATAAGAAAAGAATACAGGCAATATCCCGATGAGGCATATAACGCGGGCCGTAAAAACGCCCTTGAAAAAATGCACGAAAAGGATAACCTTTATTTTACCAGCGAAATGAAGCAATTGCTGGATGCCCCCGCACACAACAACCTTTTCAGGGAAATTCAAATGCTATCGTAGCGGGGATTTTACTTTTGTTACCTTTGCAGCCTTAATTTTTTTAATAATGAAGTACCAGGTTGGCGACGAAATTGTTGTGCTTTACAGCAGCGATGAAGGTAGAGTGATTGAAATAGTGAATGATAAAATGGTGCTGATAGAAGTGAAGGGGGTTAAGTTTCCTGCTTACATGGACCAGATTGATTTTCCTTATTTTCAGCGCTTTAGTAAGAAAAAAGAAGTGCCGGTAGCCAAAAAACCGAAGGTATTTATTGACCAGGTGCAAAAAGAAAAAAGGCGGGATGAGGTTAAGGTAAGTGATGGTATCTGGCTGGCACTATTCCCCAAATTTGACCTGGATGTTTTTGGCGATGATGTGGTTGAAAAATTTAAAGTTTATGTAATTAACCGCACCGATCTTAATTATGAGTTTACCTATAAACTACATTATTTTGGCAAAGCAGATTTTGAAATAACCAGCGACCTGAATGCCTTTAAGGATTTTTACCTGCACGATGTTGATTTTGAAAACCTTAACGATAACCCTTCATTCGACTTCGAATTTTCGTTACTCACTCCAGATAAACACAAAGCTGATTATTGCGAAGCCACATTTAAAATAAAGGCCAGACAATTGTTTCAGCAAATTGAAAAGTTGAAACAGAATAATGAGCCCTCGCTTAATTATTTGTTGCTTGATAAATATCCTGCAAAAGCTTATGAAGACAGCGGTTTGAATTTAAGTAAGCTATCAGGAGCCGGGTTTAAAGTGTACGATGCAAAAAATGCCCGCCAACACCTGGAACCGCCACGCAGTGTGGTAGACCTGCACATTGAAAAACTTACAGACAGTTGGAAAAGCCTGACCAATTTTGAAATATTAACCATTCAGTTACGCGAGTTTGAAAAATGGCTTGACCTGTCCATTGCACACCGGATGCCCAACTTGGTAATTATACATGGGGTAGGCAAAGGAAAGCTGAAAGATGAAGTACACGATATTTTGAAAGTAAAAAAGGAAGTAAGAAGTTTTGTAAACCAGTACGAGCCCAATTATGGCTATGGAGCAACTGAAATTTTTTTTCAATATAAATAAGCAATAATTCTTACTTCAATTAATACCCCCATTATAACCGTACACTTTAATGAAGAATGCCTTAATAAAACTGCATATTGCTGTATTTCTTTGGGGGTTTACCGGTGTTTTAGGTAAGTTAATTTCGTTAAACGAAGGGCTGTTGGTTTGGTACCGGATGCTCATTACAGTAGTATCCTTATTTATATTAATGGCGTGGAAAAAGGAGCTGAGAAAGGTGGATCGCAAACAAACCTTCCAGCTATTCGGTATTGGCGCACTGGTAGCTTTGCATTGGGTATTTTTTTATGGAAGCATAAAATACTCCAATGTATCCATTGCCTTAACCTGCCTATCGGCAGCAGGTTTATTTACTGCGTTAATTGAACCTATAATGACACGACGGGCTTTTGTGCCCGAAGAATTGTTATTAGGGTTGATAGCCATAGCCGGTATTTACCTCATTTTTCATTTTGATCCGCAGTATAAAACAGGCATTGTTCTGGGTATGATATGTACGTTGCTCAGTTGTATTTTTTCTATTTTAAATAAAAAGCAGGTGGAGCATACGGCACCCAAAACCATGATGCTGTACGAGCTGAGTGGCGGGTGGTTACTGCTAACCCTCGTGATGCCGTTTTACCTCAAAATTTTTCCCTCCGATAAATTATTACCCACCCCTGCCGATGCAGGGTGGCTTTTAATAATGAGCTGGGTGTGCACCATCCTGGCTATGGATTTATCGTTGCAGGCATTGCGCAAAGTGAGCGCTTTTACTCAAAATCTTACGCTTAACCTGGAGCCGGTTTATGGTATTATCCTCGCCTTCATCGTGTACAACGAAGGCAAAAACCTGAGTAATGGTTTTTACCTTGGCTTCTTCCTGATATTGCTTGCAGTGTTGTTGCAGGTTTTCCGCATTGTTCGCACGGGTAGAAAAGCAGTGCTGTTTAAGCAATAATGGAAAAAGGGTTGCTTAGTTCAATCCGTTTTTAGGAACCCAACTGTTATAAAATAAGGAGGCTTTCTTTGAAGCGTTACTGACCCTGTTGCTGTACGTCATGCGGTGTGACAGATTTAAACAGACGAAAAATTGTAACTTCGGACTGACAAACATTTGGTATGCGAACAATAAACATTGACATTTCAGACCTTGAGTATCAGAAATTCGGATTTAAAGCCGACCGGCTTTCTTTTTCTG
>JBBSJX010000396.1:0-3926 GCA_038256825.1 Chitinophagales bacterium | reverse complement strand
TTTTCGCCACACAATATCGTGGGGCAGTAAATTGTTCATTGCCAGCCGTAAAATCCATTTGGTATAGCCCTGCCTTATTTTATATTCCGAGGGAAGAGAGAATACAAATTGAACCAGTTCGTGATTTAAAAAAGGCAGGCGCACTTCCCTTGAGTGAGCCATGGAATTGCGGTCGGCATAACGCAACAACTCCGGTAATCCCAATTGCATGGTATCAAAATAAAGCTGATCGTTTAATTTTTCGATGGAAGCTTTAAAAGGTTTTATTTTATCACCTTTATTAAAATATTCATTGTTGATGTCGTGGTTTAAATTTTGTTGGCGAAGTGCATTTTTCTGCAACTGCCGCGCAGCCATAATTGGCAAATAAGCTGCTGCATAATTTTTAAAATTCCAGTTTGCAGAAACACCAGGAGCCTGTGCTTTTTTTCTTTCTTCTGCAAATAGTTTACTGTTACCCCGTGCCCAAAGTTCCTGCCAATACCAGGAATAATATTTATGATAACCCGCCAATGTTTCATCAGCTCCCTGGCCATCAAGCAAAACAGTTACTCCTTTATCTTTCGCCAATTCGTACACTTTGTATTGGGCATAAATACTCGATGACTGAAAGGGCTCTTCCTGGTGCCAACTTATTTTTTCAAAATCATTTAGTAAGCTTTGCGCTGTTGGTGTAACGGTATAGCTGTGCAAATTAAACTTATCGGCTACCAGTTTTATTTGTGCCGATTCGTCTTTTGCAAATCCCGGAAAGATAGCCGAAAAAGCAGCCTGGGTATAATGATTTTGAGTAGATAAAAACGAATGAATGACGGCTGTAATGGTTGAGCTATCTAATCCGCCACTTAAGCTGGTTCCAATGTTAACATCGCTGCGCAACCGGCGTTTTACCGAGGTTTGCAGCAGGTTTATAAACGTCTCCGTTGCCTGACCGGGTTTTATAGTAATGCAGCTTTCCTTATCCAGATCCCAATAAGACTGCACTTTTATTTTAAATTTGCTGTCCTCATTATTTCCAAATTGCAGTTCCAAAAAATGAGCTGCAGGCAAGGAGCTTACTTCATTAAAAAATGTTTGAAATGAATTTTTTGCATCGCCGGTTAAGCCCAGCGTTAAATAATTAAGTAGTTGCCCCCTATGCACCGATTTATCTACTCCAACCTCCCATAACGCTTTCATTTCGCTGGCAAATACAAACCTGTCATTGTGTTGGGTAAAGTATAAAGGCTTTTCTCCAAAACGGTCCCTTGCACAAAACAATTTTTGTGTGTGATCATCCCAAATAGCAAAGGCAAACATGCCATCAAAAAATTGAAGACACTGGTTACCATATTGAGCATAGGCAGCCAGAATTACTTCGGTGTCGCTCTGCGAAAAAAAGGCATATCCCTTTTTTTTAAGCTCCTCTTTTAACTCACTATAATTATATATTTCGCCGTTAAAAATGATGGTATAGCGATCAAGGTAATGCATGGGTTGCTTACCGGCTTCAGAAAGATCGATAACAGCTAAACGCCGGTGACCAAAACCAACTTTGCCTTTAGCATTTATCCAAAACCCTTCTCCATCAGGGCCGCGGTGTGCAATGGAATCGGTCATCCTTTGCAATTGTTGCCGGCTTACCTGGTTAGGATTATCTGATATAATTCCGGCTATGCCGCACATTGCTTTTTCCTGGCTTTTAAATTATTAATATTTTAAACCTATCAAACGAATTTACAGCAACTAAGTTTTGCAGTACATGAACAAATTATTGTTAGGGGATTTATATTGAACCAACCGGAGTTTTACTACCCGTTATTGTTAATGCCTGACCGACTACTAGCGGTTATCTAACTTGTACGGTAAATTATTTGGCAGCAGAAACGAATGGCAATAAAATAAAAAACCCGGCCTAAAAAGTGACCGGGCTGTATAAATTGTATGTTAAACTTAGAAGATAATTGGAACCACAACTTTGGTAGTATCCCACATTATTACCAGGTTTGATTTATTGTTGTTATCAAAAAACATAGTTAGTGCTTCAACATCATCTCCGTTCTTTTGAACCGGCACATCAATACGGGCCGCATCTTTTTCACTCCTGTAACTAAAGCTGCCCCAGCTAAAATTGTCTTTATTTAAAATGAGAGTCCATTTATTTTCAGAAGGAATACAAAACATGGAATAACGCCCCTTGGGAACTTTTTTATCACCAATGGTTGCATTTTTAAACAATTCAAATTCGGTGCTTTCATTTGCACCAATACGCCATATATCATTATACTTAACCTCTTCTCCAAAAATATTTCTGCCCTTTTTTTGAGGCCTGCTGTATAATATCCGGGCTAATGGCTCTGTTGTAACTTTACCGCTCATTTTTAAGATGGGATAATTTGCAGGATAATAACTAACGTCCATTGGGCTTTTATCTAACTCCGTAACTTTTGGTTGTGCCATACTCATAGCGCTCATAAGCAGCGCTGCTATCATAAAAAAGGTGTTCTTCATTCGTTATCGCTATTTTAAATTCAATGTAGAATTCAAAGATAAGCGGCTAAGTATTTAGTATTATTTGCAATTGATTAAAAGCAAAAGTTTTAACATCGGGAAAGAAGCTATTATAACATTTTTGTAACGAAGCATAATGCAATTGAAACAATTCAAAAACCTCATCGCTGCTTTGTAAATAGGTTGCCCGGCGTACAACCCCTCCAAAACTTTTTTGAACGCCCATTAAAGTGTGGTAATTATATAACCAGTTTTGCGAAATCATATAAGGAAGCATTAACCTGAAAGGAAGCGGTAACTGTAATTCAAAACGGGAAAGGATAGCATAAGTATTTAACGCATGTTGCTGTAGGGTTTCATTTGTGAACTGCTGCGCATCGTTTGCCAAAAAATGATCGTACATAACATCAACAAATGCTCCTGCATAAGTGCCAACGGCAGGTTTAAAAAAAACAGCAGCTTCTTTTGTTACAGGATGACTATCAGTAAAAGCATCTATTTGCCGATGAAGGTTTATTCCGGCCAGAATGAGTTGAGGGTAGTCGTATTTTTTTTTACCCTTTACATAATCGCTGATCATGTTGCCCACTAATATTTCAGGATAGTTGAATGAAAGGAAAGCGTGGGCTAAATAATTCATGCATAATTTTTAAGTAATAATGAAGCTACTTAATCTTAGTGCTATAAAACAATTCGATTTATGAAACCCCTCTAAACTCTAAAACCTGGTTAATATTTAACATCAACCACTGAGCCTATACAGTGCTTTTAAAAAAATTAGCATCAAACGGGAAACATTTACCGGTAGTATAACCACTTCTAAAATTTAACAGCAATCTCTAATCATTTAAGTTTTATTTATGAATTGCAATACATGTAATGCTGGCAGTGTGTTTCACCCGGTATTACTTAAGCATTTTTTAATTCACCTCTGCCGTTCATCCCAATAAGTTTATAAAGAGTGGCTTTCATCCCATTTAGATAAAAGTTTTTTTGCAGGGATATTATTTTTGAATCGTCAATTAGAAATGATTTAAAAAAAATTAAAACAATTAAAACTACCCAACATGAAAAAATTACTTATCGCAACTGTATTGGCTATAAGCTTAGCAACAGCCTCCTTTGCCACCGATGTAAACAAAATAAGTTATACGGTTAAAGAAAACTTTAAAAAGGATTTTAACGGAGCTGAAAATGTAGAATGGACTGCAAAAAAGGATTTCATAAAAGCATCCTTTGTGCTTGATGGCGAAAGATGTAATGCTTTTTATGATGATAATGGTAATCAAATTGGATTGTGCCGATATATTACCATGAACGATTTATCGTTGGGTGCCAAAAGAACCATTGCCAAAAAATATCCCGGCTACAAAATAACTGAAGCAATAGAGTTTAGCGGACCGCAGGAAAATGCAATTTACTTATCTGCTGAAAAC
>JBBSJX010000395.1:0-3937 GCA_038256825.1 Chitinophagales bacterium | reverse complement strand
AGGGGGAAAATTAAAAATGCAAAATTAAAAAGCAAAAACGCAACGCTGTGTATTCGAGGTAAAGTCGAAAACCACGTTTAACTTCTTTAATAAATTTATTTTAATCTGTAACAGATATTAAAAGACAGGGGGAATACCGGCAGTGCTTTGTTGGGTGCTACGTTCCTGAAGCCGAAAAAATCGTTAATCGTGTACACACCATCCTTCACAAAACTTTTCTTAACCCTTGCTCCTATGCCAATTGTAAATTCGGTTGTAAGGCGATGATCGCCCGATAAATAAAAGCGTCGTCCTAATCGAACATTTCCTCCTAAAGTTCGCTTAATGTAGCGGAAGGTGGTAAATTCTTCATAGGCAGGCACACCATTTACGGGCGCCCTGCCAACCCAGTCTGTAATTTTATATCCCACCCTTTTGTATTGAAATTCACCTTGCAAAAAAATGCCCATGCTACCATTAAAATATATTCTTGCAAATGGCCGCAATATAGCGCCAGAAGCAACTTTTGCATCTGCGATGTAACCAGAAGCAAAAATATAACCAGCGTCTAAACCGGTTGACCAGCGTTTATTAATGTTATATTCAATACCGGGGGTAAAGTTATGATCCATAATATCGACTAATCCCAGAAAATTAAAACGGGCAACGATCTTTCCCGTATCTGATTGGCCAACTGCAACTTTAAAACTAAGCACCAGGATAAGATACAAGGCAATTTTATTCTTCATCAGGATATTTTGGAAAGAAGTACAGGCTTATCGTTTTGGGTGATATCATACAGCAGTATTCCATCGGCCACCCAGCAGATTAAGGTATTTTGATATATAATGACATCCGAATAGGTTCCGTCTCTCAGGGTTTTAATAAAAGTTGGCTTGAATGCATTTGAAATATTGTACAATACCAGGCCATCAAAACGATCGCATACATATAAAACACTATCGGCATAACCCAATCCGTAAGGTTCGGAAACGGGCAAAGTGGTTATTTGTACTGGCTTTAAAACATCTTTAATATCATAGACCGCTAAAATACTTTGCAATCCGCCGCAAAGTCCGTTGGTTCTAAGGGTTGCATAAGCCACGCTGTCTCTGGCAACTACAGGGTCGCACCGGCGTAAAACCTGGGGCGAAATAGCAGTGCTGAGCTTCTTAGGATTAAGGGGATCATTGATATCAACAATATGAACTGAACTGGTAGACCCTATAAAAAGTTTGTCTTTAAAAGGGTAGATCGTTTCAATTTCAACGCCAATTTCAACCGAGTTTTTCAATATGGGATCGGCTGGATTGGAAATATCATAGACCGTCAGCTTTTGTTCGTCTACCGTGTACATGTAATTTCCTGCAATTGCAAACCGCGCCAACGATCCGCCTGCACCTGTTGTTACCGCAGTCTTATTACCCGAAGCCCCATCTTTTGTACACATCGTAAAACATAAAACGCAGAACGATAGTATCACAACATTTTTTATCATATAAATTGATTTACCTGCGGCAGTTGGGTTTCGCAATTTGTTTACGTTCCCAGCTTATGACGATCCCTTTAGAAGGGTCTGCGCACTCAAAAGCAACGCCGTTAAAAGGAGGATACTGTTGATTTGAAAGCGGAAAAACTCTGGAAATACGTTTTACCAAAACCGGATTAGCAGGATCTGTAATATTGAAGGTCAGCAGATCGCTCATATTATTAGTATATAGAAAATTGCCTTTCACGGCCACTTCGGTACTTAACGGTATTGAAATAAAAGAAACTTTGCGAGGGTTTGCCCTATCGGTTATATCAATTATATGAATGCCCTTGTTAAGGTCGTTTTGAAATAACCATTTGCCAAAAACATACATTTTACCCGCCTGTATTGTTGGCCTGGGCGCCTCCTTTGTAACCTTTTCGGCATTTTGAGTTGTCATATAGACTGGTGCAAAAGCTTCGGTCAGGGTAGTATCTACGTCAACCTGTTGTGTGCATGATGAATAAATCATTATGACCCACAGACACGATAATAAGTTTTTCAAGCTGCCATTTTTTTACATGACCTTGTTTAATACCAGATTGCTGCATACATGTAACAAATTAATATAGAAATATCCAAGGATTGAATTTTTCGCAAGTGCGAAAAAAGTAATGTCCATTAATGCAGATTTATAAATTCAAAAAAAAAGCCCTCCCAACGGAAAGGCTTTAATATTAAAAAGCTATTTAATTTATAAGACTAAGATACCTTTCGCATTTAGAATAATTTCTTTTTTTGGTTCTGTAATAGCCGCTATCTCTTCTTTGGTTTTACCTGCATCTTCGGCATAATGTTGTAATTCTTTTACTGAGGTTATTTTCATGGAAGCAGTTCCGTCAACCACTATTTCTTTGCCATTTATATCTACGGGAACCAAAAAGGCATGATCCTTCATCTTAATCATCATTTTTCCATCGGCTGTTTGTAATTTTAGCCAGCAACCTTCCATAGTACATACATCCGAAACAACACCCTTAACCTTTACCGGGGTTTCATTTTCAGTTTTTACAATAAACTTCAAGTCATTAACAGCAACAGCGCCTTTTGCATCTGTTTTTTCACCAAAAATCATCCCTTTGGTTGCAGGTCCTTTGGGTGGCTGCGCCAGCGCAATAGTTGTAATAATTATACCTGCAATAAACAAAAACACTTTTTTCATACTTATAAATTTAATTGTAAAAATACAAATTACAGGCATATAACCGGTTACGGGTGCATTCCAAATTCCTCCTGCTCTAAGCGCAACAAAAGCAGTCTACACAAGTAGTTTAAAATGAATTTTTTGATAATGGTGTATATAATTGTCGCTGTTATATTTTTGTGACCGGCATAGGCTCTTCATGGCATCTTCGTTGTGTCACTCTCTTGTACTAATATATTTTCATAGCATCTTTTCTCAAACTGTTTTATACCATTAATCAATTACAGCATCATTTTGGATGCACTCCCGGTTTACTTAATCTAAACTTAAATACAACTGATTAACTAGATACTTTGAATTAAAACTTTATATCGCAAACAAATGTTGCTTACACTTTATATAATAAGCAGTGTTCTAGTTTTTTATTCGCATATTATTATAACTTAATGCCCTAAAACAAACTGCCGTGAAAAAATTGTTGCTATTTACTTTACTCTTATCCATTTTTCAAACTAACATTTTTGCTCAACCCGGTTTACCAAAATCCACACCCGAGGCTGAGGGTTTTTCGTCGGAACGGTTAAATCGGGTGGACCAGAATATTCAACAATGGATTGATCAAAAATGGATTAATGGAGCAATGGTGCTCATAACCCGCAACGGAAAAATTATTTACGAAAAAGGTTTTGGATACGACAATCCAAATCTTAAAACACCCATGAAGCCGGATCTTCTTTTCCGCCTGGCTTCCCAAACAAAGGCTATAACCAGCGTAGGCATTATGATTTTGTTTGAAGAAGGAAAATTAATGTTGGACGATTCGGTAGCTAAATATATTCCTGAGTTTAAAAACATTAAAGTACTGGATAAATTTAATGCGGACGATACGACTTATACCACTACCAAAGCAAAACGGCCAATAACCATACGCGATCTTTTAACCCACACTTCCGGTATAGGTTACGCACAAATTGGATCAAAAGAAGCCAATGCTATTTATGCTAAAAACAATATTACTGCCGGAATTGCTCCCGAAAACAACCTGGTAATAGGTGATGCAATGAGAAAAATGGGCTCCCTGCCTTTAATGCACCAACCTGGCGAAAAATTTACTTATGGGCTCAATTCTGATTTGCTGGGCTATTTAATTGAAGTGGTTTCAGGTAAAAAACTGGATGCGTTTTTCAGTACCCGGATATTTGAACCCTTGGGTATGAAGGATACTTATTTCAATCTTCCCACCTCTAAGGCAAATCGTTTATCAACTTTAAGTATGGAAGATT
>JBBSJX010000394.1:0-3942 GCA_038256825.1 Chitinophagales bacterium | reverse complement strand
TAATGATGCAGAACGTAGTTAACAATGGTACTGCAAGGGCCATGGCAAGCTACGGTGCAACCGGCGAAATTGCAGGCAAAACCGGAACCACTAACGATAATAGTGATGCGTGGTTTATGGGATATACCCCACAATTATTGGCAGGTGTGTGGGTAGGCGCCGATGACCGTTTTATCAGGTTTAGCTCCGATATTGGCCAGGGCTCCAGGGCCGCGCTACCTATATGGGCCTACTTTTATGCCAAAGCTGTAAAAGATCCTACGCTGGGTCTTGACAGAAACGCTAAGTTTCTGAAACCTGAAACTATGAGTAACGATGTTATTTTTGATTATCTGAACAACAGGGGCAATGTAACCCCCGGTGCACAGGGCGAGGATATTGGCAACGGCAGTTCGGATGATTATAATATTCCAATGGATATAAAACCAGAAGAAATAGGTGCCGAAAGCGAATTGCCAAAAGAAAAAGTAAAACCGGGCGTTCCAACCAAAGAAGAAAAACCTGCCAAAAAAATAGAAGAACCTGCAGAACAACAACCCGCCGAAAAGAAAGAAAAGAAAGGTTTTTTAGGAGGCATTTTTGGTAAAAAAGACAAGAACAAGAATAAGGAAAAAGAAGCTGAGCCCGATAAAAAGGAAGCACCCAAAGCGGAAATGCCTAAAAAGCCAAATCAATAAATTAACGCACCCTCTTTAAATCAAGGAGGGTGTTTTTTTTATGGCAACGAACTTATTGTCAGGATAGTTTTTTGGGTTACCAGCGTTCCGTTTTCATAGCAGCATCGTTGCCACGCTCGGTTCAAATGCAGTTTTTTATGGCAACATAATAGTTTACCTGCCTGCCCCGGATATCCGCTATCGTGTGTACACATCCTACTAAGTCAAAAAAAAGGTAACCACAGAGTACACAAAGAAAGAAGCACAGAGAAAAGCCAGAGTAAAATCTTTGTGTCCTCTGTGTAAGACTCTTGCTTTTCTCTGTAGTTAATATTCCTTTTCCAAAATTCAAGGTTGAGATGAAATAAAAAAGATGTGTACACACAATAGGGTTAACCGGGGAGTTTGCCTAAGGTTTGCTCACTGCAAAAGTTGGTACAAAAAGCATCAACAATTTTTTAATTAGCCCCCTGGTTATGCAGCACAAGTGTGCAAACCGCCCATAGTCGGTCTGGCTGCAACGGCCGCTGAATAAAATAAAAAAACCGGGTCTAAAAAGTTCCCGGCTTTAATTTAAATATTTTGAATATGGTTAACTATTATCCTTTTGCTCAAGTGTATTGTATGCCATTATAAAAATAGCACCCAGGTTTTTATGTGGCGGAACATAGTCGTCAAACAAATCGTTGCCTTTAAAACGCGAATTAAAATCTTTCCATAAATCCGGCCAGTCTAAACCTTTCCCCTGCCTTAAAACTTCAGTTAGGTTTACAATCATCGGCTGGTTAATGGTGCCACTACCAACCTGTTTGCTGGCTATAATATGGGCATAAGGCGATATATCCAACACATCGTGCAGGTTGTGGTAACCGCCACAACTTCCCAGTAAAACCACCTTGGCAGTTGGGGCCAGTTGCTTAATGGTATACTTAACAAAATAGCTATGACCACGATGGATGACCACGGTAGGATCCATACCATTCTGAGTAAGGTATTCGCTTAAGTCGGCTTGTGCTTTTGCGTCCAGGTCCTTCTCTGCATCCAACGGCTTGTTTGAATAAATAGTTATGGGAGCACCTCTTGCGGAGCTAACTTCAATCCATTCCGGTTTGTAAACAATCTTCCAGTTAGGGTTACTGTAGGCACCTATAAAGTTCCTAAACACGTTGTTACCATCTTTATCGCCATAAAAAAATTGTTGTACAATAACCCTTCCGCTGCTATCTTTCAACAGTTTTGTGGGCACTGTATAAACGGGCGGAATACCATATTTTGCTGAAATATCAATGTTGTTTGCAGGATCGATACTTAGAAAAATATTGTTCATGATCTCGTATATATTAGCCCCTCTTTTGTCACCTTTTTTTGTGAGATCGGTATAATTCTTTTTTACTTCTTCAAGTATCAGGCTCCTGATTTTTGTATCGGAAATGCTGGCATACGAATCGGCCACGTCAACTGCATCTTCCAGGTTGCCGGTACGCTCCAGGCCGTTTACAAAAGCCTTCATCAGTATTTCGGCATTACTGGCATCCATGCGGCGTAAAAAATCATCCAGCCTGTTATAGCCGGCAGCCATCTTTATAAACTTCTTAAAAAAGTCAAAATTTACCGACAGCAATAAGGTATCACTAAGAGGTTTTTGCATCCGCTGAAAAATACGGTCATATACTTTTAAATAACTGCTGGTGTAAATTTCGGTTTCGCCCATTACACACAAATAGTATAACTCCTGTGGATTTAAAGGCTCCACTATCCGCATCCTTATATTATCGGGCGAATCGTGCAAACCATTTATTTCATTTATAAAAACATCAACAGCTTTCTTCCTGAGCATATCGGTAATGGTATGCATAGCCAGCGGCGTATCGCGTCGGCGAACACGGGCAGCATAATCAATTTGGGTATTTACCAGCAGGCCATAATACTTATAATTATCTTTTAGGGTCTTGCCAATGTCCTCCATTGTTTTCTTCCCCTTGTACAAATCATCTAAAAAGGGAAAATACAAACGGCCTTCTTTTAATAAGGCAAGGTTGCTGATGGTTTTTACCAAAGGATCATCCAGTTTTTGAATTTTTCTTCCAATGGCTGTATTGGTTGATTGGGCATAAGTGTACAAATCTTCCTGGTTGGTATATGCAACCAACTTTATGAGGCTATCGGCATAAGTAAAGTGGGGATTGTTCCTGAGAATAGGCAATATTTTTTCAGGATTTTTTGTACAGGCTTTTAAAACCAGCAATTCATATATTTCCTGGTGGTCGCTACTATTTTGAAAAGGGAAAGCATTGGAAACTATTTCACTCACTTCTAAAGGAAAGCTTTCTACAACGGGTTTTATAGATAGATTTTTGCTCTCCAGCTTCATGGCTTCGTTGTAGGCAGCAATCACATTAGGCAATTCAACAGCATTGATTTGTTTTTTTAAATAAGTATTTTCAAACGATACCAGTATATCGTTAAGCCCTCGAAGAAATTTAATTTTACTATTTGAGTCCAATTCTTTATCGGCTTCAATAGCATTTTTAAGATCGTTCACACGATTGTATAAAGCAAAGGTTATTTGCTGGTTCACTTCATCATTTGTGCCCGCCTTAAAAAACTGGTCCGCTTTTTTATCTAATCTGTCAATCGACTTCTGGCTTTGATTTATTTTATCATGAAAGATTTCTCTCATTAAAGGAATGGGGCCCGATTGAGCATATACTGAAACTATGAACAGGGAAGCAATTAAAGAAAAACAAAGTTTAATCATAAGTTTTATTCAAAAACAAAAATACTACCAAACAATGGGTTTAAAATTAGCAGGGGGTGTTAAGATTACATTCTTTAATACCTTTTGAGTTTAGTTAACAATTATATAATGAACTAAAATGATGATAGCGTGTCGATAAAATTATTTTTGTGTAAATAAAATGTTAATGGAAGGCAAGAAAAAAATACTTATTGCAGACGATGAACGGGATATTATTGAAATTATTAGCTATAATTTAATTAAGGAAGGTTACGATATATACACTGCAAAGGATGGTGATGAAGCACTTGCAAAAGCGCGACAGGTAAAACCCGACCTGATTATTTTAGATGTTATGATGCCTAAAAAAACAGGGGTGGAGGTTTGTGAAATATTAAGAACTCAGCCATCATTTAACGATACGCTTATCATTTTTCTCACGGCTTTAAGCGATGAAGCATCGCAGGTTAAGGGATTGGAAACCGGTGCCGATGACTACGTAAATAAACCCATTAGCCCCAAAGTTTTGGTGAGCAGGGTGAATGCGAT
>JBBSJX010000393.1:0-3965 GCA_038256825.1 Chitinophagales bacterium | reverse complement strand
TAGTGTGGTTACCAAAAACCTCGAAGGATCATTTGCAGCTACAGAGCACCTTATTTTAAAAGGACATTCCCGTATTGCACATTTAATGGGGCCTTCTTCAATGAATACCAGCATTGTTAGATTACAGGGTTATAAAAATGCCCTGTTAAAACACGGGTTGCCCTTTGATGAAAACCTGGTGAAGGAAGTGGACTTTTCTCCTGCATCCACTGAAATTGCAATGGATCGACTTTTAAAATTAAACGAGACCCCAACGGCCATCAGTGTTTTTAAAACTTATATAGCCTTAGACGCCATAAAATTTTTGAAAGAAAACCATCCGGCTCTAATAAATACAATTGATTTTGTTGGCTTTGGAAACCTTCCTTTATTACGCTACCTCGATCAAAAGCCTGTTGCCTCCATCGAGGAAAACTCCTACCTCATGGGCGAGGAAGCCGCCATGCTATTATTTAAATTGATACAAATGCAGGAAATTGCCCCCTTAAGCTCCCATCAAATTCAAATTGACTGTCGCCTGATCGTTCATTAATATTTATTTCAAACGTTGTAATGCTGTTTTTTAATTGCAGCAAATCCTGCAACACAGGTTATCCTTTACTTTTATTCTTTACACTTCAATTTCACAGATTAATCAACCATACATTTAAATATTTTATTAAATGCAAACCAACCAGGTATTCAGTTTACAAAACAAGGTTATTGTGGTAACCGGTGCAACCGGTATTTTAGGCGAATCGTTTGTTACAGGTCTGAGCGATATGGGTGCCCATGTTATATTACTAGGACGAAACGAGACCGTAGGAAATGAAAGAATGCAACAGCTAATCGAAGCCGGTGGCAGCGCACTCTTTATAAAAGCAGATGTACTGGTAAAAACGGAATTGGAGCAGGCAAGAGATATTGTATTATCAAAATTTGGTAAAATTGATGGACTGGTAAATGCGGCAGGAGGCAACATTCCCGAAGCGGTCATTGCACCGGGTTCCGATGTTTTTGATATGGATTTCGACGCACTTAAAAGGGCCTTTGATTTAAACCTATATGGCACCTTATTGCCCACCAGCATTTTTGGTAAAGCCATGACGGCTTCTGCACGGGGCAGTATTGTAAACATTTCATCAATGGCTGCCCAATCGGCCATTACCCGGGTTTTGGGATACTCCATGGCAAAGGCTGCAGTTGATAATTTTACCCGTTGGATGTGTGTTGAGCTGGCACAACGTTACGGCGATAAAATGCGTATAAACGCCATTGCTCCCGGCTTTTTTGTAACCAACCAAAACAGGCACTTATTGGTGAAAAACGATGGTTATACCCCTCGTGGCGAAGCGGTTATTCGCAATACACCCTTTAACCGTTTTGGAAATGCAGATGAATTAATTGGTACGCTGATCTGGCTTTTAAGCGATGCTTCAGCATTTGTTTCGGGCGAAGTAATATGTGTTGATGGCGGCTTTAGCGTATTTTCAGGAGTATAAAAATTTTTTTGTACCCGGCATTACTATTTAAATAAGCTTTACTTGCGTCGCACTCTTGTACATTTATATCAACATGCATCAATTTAAAACAACCATGTGATGTTAAAAAAACATCTTGAATAAAATAGTAATTTCCTGACAATAACCCCCGCTCAATTATAGCGAACAATCCCCCGGCGATGAAACAAAACATTAAACGTCGTAATTTTTTAAAAAGTTTGGTTGCAGCGCCAGCCCTTACAACACCTGCTATTTTACTAAACTCGCTAAATGCAAGTGCCACACCCATTATTGAAAAATTTGAAGGTTCCAAATTAAAACTAAGTTTAAATGCCTACTCGTTTAACGAGCCGCTACGTAATGGCACCATGAACCTGGAGGATCTTTTAAATTTTTGCGCCGACCATAATTTTGACGCAGTGGATTTAACCGGCTATTACTTTCCGGGCTACCCTGCCGTACCCGCCGATGAGTATATTTTTAGCATTAAACAAACAGCATTTAAACTGGGCCTGGATATTAGTGGCACAGGTATAAAGAACGACTTTGCACAAGCTGATGCACAAAAAAGAAAAGAAGATGTTGTGCTGGTTAAAAAATGGATTGATGTAGCAGCTAAACTAGGCGCCCCCGTTATAAGGGTATTTTCAGGATTGCGAATACCAGCCGGGTATGCGTGGGAGCAAACTGCTGAATGGATGATTAGCGACCTGAAAGAATGTGCTGCTTATGGAGAAAAAAGGGGTGTAATGGTTGCCATGCAAAACCACAATGACTTTATAAAAACAGCCGACGACGCGCAGAAAATAATAGAAGGGGTAAACTCAAACTGGTTTGGGCTGGTATTGGATATTGGCAGTTACCGCGGAAATAATCCTTACCAGGAAATTGAACAAACTGCAAAGTTTGCTTTGAACTGGCAACTTAAAGAAACCATGTATTTTAATAACATTGAAAGGAAAACCGACGTTAAAAAAATAATTGACATTATTAAATCATCAGGCTACCGTGGGTATGTACCCATTGAAACTTTAGGTGCCGGTGATCCCCGAAAAAAGGTGCCTGTATTTTTAAGCGAAGTACGCCAGGCATTAGGACTAGATACCATGTAAGCTTGCACCCTGGTAAAGTTTGCTGCGTATTGTTTTAAAGTATAAGTGCTACCGTGCGTTACACATCTTTTTTGTTTTTTCTTTTTGTTCTGTAAGAGTTCCCTCTTTTTAGAAATCATTCAAAATGATTATTCAGGTTCCTTAGGTGCTTCCTATTTACTTAATTAGGTGGCACCTTTGGAGCCAAAGAACTTCCAATTCAAGATATACCACAAACAGGATGCTCCTCTTGAGCAATCAGCCGTTTTCTATTTATCAAATTTAAACATCTGAACTTCACACATTTGTGTACACACGGTAGTAATAAGTGTACGACCTTTCGACAAGCACAGTAAATACTGCAATGATGCTATAAAAAACTACGAATGAACCGAGCCCCGATAGCTATCGCATTTGCGTAAACTTAAGTAAAAATAATAAGCGATATAAATCAAGACAGGTAAGGATTTTTAAAAAAATCATAAGAAAAATAGTGAAAAAATGGTGTGAAAAAAGTTGCAATAAAAAGATGTGGTACAAGTGAGTGACACAACCGGAGCTGAATTAGGCTCCAATGATTACAACCCAAAAAAGCCTTAAGTTGAAGTGTATGCGATAGCTATCGGGGCAACGATTTTGCCACATGAGCCTATGCCGGTACCCTAAAAAAAGCGAACATCTAATCCTTCACCTTTTTCATTTTAAGTTTACACTGTTTTTCACGCAGCATTTTCCAGGCCGGTATATAACCATTGTCAACACCCTGATAACCTGGCTGGCATAACCGCAAAGTGTACCCTTCTTCAAATTTCCAGAGGTTCACTTTTTTGGCTGTATTTTAAAACGAAACCCCTTTCATATCTTAATTTCTACTTATTATTTTATTTTGCAATACCCATATATTGGTGTATTTTTCTAAACGTTTTAATCCTCCAAAGAGTATCATACACCCAAAGTACTCTTCATCAAAACGAGCCGTTGATTATCCTCATGATTAAACCCTGATATTTTATATTCCAAAGCTGTTTAATAACTAATCCTGCATATGAAAACATTTGTTTATCAAGGCATTTTTATTATTCGCTATAAAGCAGTTTTAACAGCAAGCACAACAATTTAAATTATAACCAATCTTTATCAAAACTCAAATCAACATTATGAAAAAAACACTTTTACTCGCGTTTTGTGTCCTTTCGTTAATACAAATAAGGGCACAGGTTGGCACACTCGATCCTACGTTTGGAACCGGTGGGTTTGTTTCGTTAGGAATCACCTACGATGCCGCGGAATTCCAGAGCGATGGTAAACTGATTGGTGTACAAATGATAACAGGTGGCTTTAAGCTAACCCGCTACAAAACCGATGGAACTTTAGATGAAAGCTTTGGTAATAG
>JBBSJX010000392.1:0-3973 GCA_038256825.1 Chitinophagales bacterium | reverse complement strand
AGCTTTATAGAAGAAAAACTATATAACCCAACGACAGTCAATTTATTATAATCATACGTGCTAGCCAACCATGTGTCTAAGACCCTTCTCAACTTTTTTTAACCATTGGTTATTTGTCTCTGCCTGCAAAGGATATTATTCCCCGATTCGAAAATTTGAGTATTAATGATGGGTTGCCGCACAGTTCGGTATATAGTATTCTTCAGGATAAGAAAGGCTTATGTGGTTTGGCACACTAAAAAGAAAAAGTACTTGCGTATAAAGACAAGCTGTCATTCAATATCAAAACAAAACTGTACCGGTTTCCATTCCTAAAATAATTAATGTACAACCCACTAAAACCAGTATTGATTCAATTAAAACATACTTTAACGGAGCTGATTTACACAGCATCTGCAGAAATGAATAAAACAAAAATATGGTTTGCATAGGATTGGGCAATGGGCATATTTAATTTGATATTGATACCCAAAAATTTAAAACATGGGATGAAAAACATGGCCTTGCAAACAGTTATGTATATGGATTTTAGAAGATGAAAAGCATAAGCTCCCATTAAACATTGTTGTAGCCTGACCGACTGCTGGCGGTTCACTCACTTGTACATTTTAATCAATTAGCGGCATACAAAATTTTTTTACAACTTATATGATGATCTAAAATGTTGCTTATTGATTTTTGGTACAAGAGTGCGACGCAACGATGCAGCTATGAAAATATGCCGCTGGTACCAAAAAAATTCTTTTTACACATCAGCTACTGGTCATCCATTCTGTAAGTTGGCGCAAATGTTTCGTTGGAATAACGAGGCTATATTGTTGGCCTGCCGACCAACACTGGCGGTATGGTAGTTGGCGTTCATGTTTATTGCTATCATAAGCTTTTTTATTGGTCAGCGACCAACAATGGCGGAAGTTGGCGCAACCAATTAATTGTTGGTCAGGCGACCAACAATGGCATAGCGACCAACAATGGCGGGCTGATTCTCTTAATTATTTTATTACGATAATTATTAAAATAGTAACCTGCTGATTTTGAAGCAGCATTTAAACGGCACCATTTCAACTCCCTTATAGACCTTCGGCTACTGCTCCCAAAAAATTTAAAAATAAATAGTTTAATACAATGCAACGGTGCAGAAACATCGGGTGTCAACCATACTTTAAGCCCGGAAATGTACGATAACAGGAAACTGATAAAAAATTGTTTAAAAGGCCAGCCGGCTGCACAAAAGCAGTTGTACGATTCTTATGCTCCATCTATGCTGGGCGTCTGCTATCGTTACACAAAAAGTTTGCAGGATGCAGAAGATATTTTACAGGATGGATTTATTAAAGTGTTCAGGTTTTTGCATCAATATAATGGCGATGGAGAATTGGGTGCATGGATCAGGCGGATTATGGTTAATACCGCTTTGAACTACTTAAAACAAAATAATAAATACCAATATGAAATGGTATTTGATAAAACGGAGTTGCATATAGCCTCGCAGGACGATCCGAATATGACCTTGCAAGCCAAAGATCTGGCCGGACTAATAAGACAGTTGCCGATTGGATACCAAACCATTTTTAACCTGTATGCGGTTGAAGGCTATTCACATCCTGAAATTGGCGAAATGATGGGCATTAGCGAAGGCACTTCGAGATCGCAATATATGCGGGCCAGGCATTTACTCATTAGCTGGATCACCAATAACGCGGGTAACAAAAACAAAGCTTATGCAAAATGAATTTGAAAAAAAGGTGCAGCAAACCTTAGCGGGGTTTGATCTCACGCCTTCAAAAGAGGTGTGGGATGGGGTTGCACAACAGATAAATAAAGAAAAAAAACGGCGTAAGCTTCTTGTACTTTGGTGGATGGCTGCTATTGTTTTGTTATTGGGCGGGACTGCTGCTTTATACCTGGCAAATCAAAAATCAACTATTGTTAAAGAGGGACAACAATTCACTATTCAATCTCCTGAAAGGAAATATCAAAATAATGAACTTACCACAAATAGAACCAAAGAAAAAGGAGAGAATATAGAGCCATTTAGTAATCTCCAGGAGGGTAAAATTGATAAAAACGAAAAAATAGCGGCAAACAAAAGTCAAAAAGAAAATGCAGTTGATGATGTGCCTGAAAAGTTAATCAGTAATAAAACGGTAGCAGTTAATAAAACAAGCGAAGCAACCAAAGTAACAAACAGACCTACGGATAAAGCAACCATTACTATTAGTGGAATTGAAGCATCTGTTAATAAGAAGTTGTCGGAAGTAGAACGCAAGAAACAACAGGCTACCGTAAAATTTGAAAACAACAATAGTAATACTAAAACGAGTGACAATTCGCCTGGCATAACAGAAGATAACGAGGTTAATAAAACAGGCCGGGAAAATTCTTTAAACACAACATATGATATAACCTTACAAAAAAGTTTGAAAGAACAAAAAACGGATAGCATTGAATTAACAAATGATGTGGCAAGTAATAATGGTGCAGACTTGCCGGTAAATTTTACAACGAGCAATAACGATAGCCTCATTTCAAAAACCGCTACAAATAAAAAAAAGACGGCAGTGAACATTGCTAATAAATCAATACGTTTTGGTTTGGTCATTTCAATGGGTGTTTCTAACAATCAATCAGGCTTTCCCGTATTGGCTAAAAAAGCTGTAGCCGATGTTCAATATTTAAATAGTCCTCCGCCACAAAATGGTGTGCCAACACTGGGAGGCAGCTCAAATATTAATGGTTACCGCCTTACTTTTGATCCTTCTTTTTCAGCGTCAATCGGTGGTTTTGCAGAGAAGTCCCTTGGTAAAAAAATGAAATTTTCCGCTGGCGTTACCTACCAATATTTTTCGGCAACAACCACAACGGGTGCAAAAGTTACCAACACAAGAGCCCTGTTGGATTCTACAGCCTTCACCCGCTTTACCCTTAACGAATATTACACCACATCAAATACCCAGGGGAACAATGCCACAGTAAAAAACCGCTTTGTAAACCAGTATCATTTTTTGCAATTGCCTCTCAACTTCCGGTTTAATGTAAATAAACAGCATAGCAAACCTATTGTAGTATCAGCGGGTATTACGCCGGGCTTAATAGTTAGTACAAATGCGTTGTATTACGATCGTTTTAATCACATTACTTACATCAACAAAAAACAATTCAATTCTTTTCAATTATCGGCGCAGGCAGGGCTTTTGTTCGATACCAAAAAAAGCAATAAGAATGGTTTGCAGGTGGGGCCTCAACTTCAATATGGATTAACAAATCTTACTAAATCGATTTACAATACCCGCCAACACCTGTTTTTTATAGGGTTGCAGGCTAACTATTACTTCAAAAAATAATCCTTATTAACTACTAAATACTTAACCATGAAAAAGTACAACAAACTCATGTTGTTTATTGCCTTGTTATTTGCTTCATCATTTGTGTTACAGGGATGCCTTAAAGATACCTGTGCCCGAACTTACACTATATACACACCGGTGTACAAATCTGTTGCAGAAGTTAGAGCCAACATTAAAAACAACGCACCTTTACAGGTAAGTAACCCCGGAAAAATGTTTGTGCAGGGTAATTATATTTTTTTGAATGAAATAGATAAGGGTATTCATGTTATTGACAACAGCAATCCCGCTAACCCTATAAATAAATATTTTATAGATATACCCGGTAATATTGACCTAGCTGTAAAGGATAATACCTTGTATGCTGACTTGTATAGCGACCTGTTAACCATAAACATTGCGGATCCCACTTTGGTTAAAGTTGAAAAAGTAATTGAAAAGGCTTTTCCTAACAGGCAGTATGTAAATGGTTTTGCAGCCGATCAATCAAAAATAATAGTTGACTGGACTAAGAAAGACACTACCGTCGAATGTTCCTCAACCTGGATGGGCCGGCCGGGTATACTATTTTTGGATTCTCGAGCTTTTAATTCGGTAGCCGCTCAATCGCAGGCCAAGGCTGGGGT
>JBBSJX010000391.1:0-3980 GCA_038256825.1 Chitinophagales bacterium | reverse complement strand
GGTAGCTTTGCTAAAAATTTCATTATATGCGAAACAAGGATGTGCAGCAAAGTATGTTTAGTTACATCGATCAATGGCAACAAAGCGGTCTTTCGCAAAAGGCATTTTGCCAGAAGGTAAACCTCACTTATCACATTTTCCATTACTGGTATAAACGATACCGTAATAAGGCAAGTGAACCTGCCTCATCTTTTATACAGTTGAATGTTTCTGGTCCGTCTGCTGCTTTTCATGCAGAGTTAATACTTGCTGATGGCAAACGTTTGTTGTTTCATCAACCTGTCAGTGCTGATTATTTAAAAGCATTAATCAGTTAGTATGCTTCACCTTTCCCCTGCCGTGCAATATTATCTTTATACAGGTAATACCGATATGCGCAAAGGTTTTGACAGCTTGTGTGGTATTGTATCATCACAAATGAAGCTTAATGCTTTAAGTGGTTCCATATTTATATTTGTTAATAAAAGACGTAACCAGGTAAAATTATTATTATGGGAAGGTGATGGATTATCGCTTTATTACAAACGCCTGGAAAAAGGTACTTATGAATTACCTGCAAGTGGCGATGAAAGCAGCAATTTAAATATCAGTAATCAACAATTGCAATTTATTTTGCAAGGCGTTTCGCTGCAAAAAATTCAGTATCGCATCCGTTATCAGAAAATTGCGTGAGTTATCCACATTCAAAATAAAAAGCGTGCTTCGTGGCTGGCCTGTAGCGCTGCAGGGGCAACGTAAATTTGCTACAGGCTGCTGTAGAAGCCCTGTTTTTTAAAATCTTTTTTCAATGGCTACTTATCTCCAATTTACTCAGGGTGGATTGGTAAAAGACCTACAGCTATAGCTTTGCATTTATAATGCAGGCCACACCAATCATAAATTACAAAGAAGCATACGAGGCATTGGTGCTGAAATATGATGATGTAATGCAGGAGCTTACCGTGCTAAAGAAAATGGTTTTTGGCAGTAAAAGTGAACGTTTTATTCCAACAGATGAAAGCAAGGTTGATCCTCAGTTAAGCCTTGAACTCGATGCAGAAACGATAGCCCAATGTAAGATTACTGATGCCACGATATTTACGGTTACCCGCACCAAAACCGAAGTAATACCAAACCCCCCAAAACCGCACCCCGGTCGTATGAAGCTGCCCGATCATCTTCGTCGCGAGGTAATCATACTTACGCCGCAAACCAATATTGAAGGGCTCAAAAAGATTGGTGAAGAAGTAACTGAAGTGCTTGATTTTATTCCTGGTGAGTTATATGTAAAACAATATATCCGCTCTAAATATGTGGTTCCTGTAAACGATACGGATAATACTGTTATCACAGCATCACTGCCTGAGCGTATAATGGAAAAGTGCATGGCTGGTGAAGGTTTGCTGGCGCAGATAATTATAGACAAATACGTAGATCATATGCCGCTTCACCGCCAGTCCCAACGCTTTGGCCGTGCGGGGGTAAATATTGCGCAAACAACTATTTGCGGATGGGTAAAAACAGTGCTGATGCACCTGATAAGCTTATACGATCTGCACAAACAATATGTATTGGCCAGCCGCTATCTTCATGTTGATGAAACAACAATACAAGTATTAGATGACGATAAAAAGGGTAAGACGCATCAGGGATATTACTGGCTATATCACAATAGTGAACAGAAATCAGTATTGTTTGATTACCGGCGGGGCCGCGACCATGAGGGCCCTGATGATATATTAAAAGACTTTCAGGGGCACTTACAAACAGATGGATATGCAGGTTATGACCACTTTGATAAACGACCGGGAATAATACTGTTGGGTTGTATGTCCCACGCAAGAAGAAAATTTTATGATGCCCTACAAAATGATAAAGACAGATCAGAATATGCATTAGTCATGTTCGGGCAGCTCTATGCCCTGGAGCGAAGGATGGAAGATGAAGGCCTGGATAAAGAAGAAGTGCTTAAATTAAGGCAGGAACAAGCTGTGCCTGTTCTAAAAACATTGAAGGAATGGATGTTAAAAGAACTCCCTAAAGTGTTGCCCACAAGCCCTACAGGTAAGGCTATGTCGTATTTTTTAAAACGCTGGGATAAGTTAATTGTTTATACTACTGATGGCAGCCTTAAAATAGATAACAACCCGGTAGAAAATGCAGTTAGGCCGGTTGCCATAGGCCGGAAGAATTATTTGTTTGCAGGTAGCCATGATGCAGCACAAAGAGCTGCAATGATATATTCCTTATTTGCTACATGCCGATACCATCAAATAAATCCATACGACTGGTTAAAAGATGTATTGGAGCAACTACATCTCTACACAACAAGCAACATGGCAGACCTACTGCCGCAAAACTGGAAGAAAAATCAGTAGCTGACCTGGGTTGGTCGATGGCTTACGTTGCGACGAAGAAGCAGCGACAATTTAGGATGCACCTTGTGCGGTTATTAAACTTGTTCAAATGTCAATTGTATTTTCGTGAATCTTCAAATTGAAAACATCAATAAAAATTATTTGCACAAATGCTGATGACTTCATAATTCCAGGCTTTGGCAAGTGTTTAATTGTATCGTTATCCATACACGCTTAATTAAATTTAACTATTGCCGGTTTTTCAAATGCATTTGTCATAGTATAAGGCAACGCATATACATCACCATTACTATTACTGAAATACAACTTAGATTCCGAAAATGTACCAGCGTTGCCATCCGCCCAAAAAGAATAGAAATCTTTATGGGCAGCAACCGGGCGGCGTGCATAGGAGTGGTTGCGTTTGCTGTTGCTTGTCAGTTGCTTTTTCATTTTCCAATTAATTCCTTCGTCATCACTTTGCCAAAGCGCCATTTCGCCACCAGTGCCATACTGTTGCGGCCCTGCTTGTGTAGGTCCAATAATCTGCCATTGATTTTTATTTACATACAGCGAACCCATGTCGTAATTGTGGGTGGATTCACACCCCTTATACTTGTTCCATTTATTGTTTTTCCAATGCAAGAGTATCCATTCCCGTGGATCACCTTTTGGCCCCGGTTCAAAAGTGCTGCTTACCACTGCAAGCACCACCGGGTTGCCGTGTTTATCAAAATTCAAATCGTTCAGGTATACCAGTTTGCCCTCTTGTTCACAATCTACCACCAGTGCTTCGCTTTGTGTACTGGTTAGTGGAAGTGCCATTGTTTTGTTGTCTGTTGTTTGCCATGTTGCACCCATATCGGCTGTTTGCAGCAGGTACACATTGGTTCGTTTGTTTACATCGCCGCCGGGGTGGTAATTAAATACGGTAACTACTTTTCCATTGTAGGTATTCGACACCTGGTAATGGCCGCCCATACCGGCAAGTTTTGCGGCAGGGCTCCAGTCCTTCCCATCCTTGCTTGTGGCCCAATACAATTCTCTTCCGTTGGTATATTGGGTAAAGAGGTTAATAAAACCCTTCCCGGCAAAGTGCCAGGGTTGCGGATAGGTAATTACCCCGTGGTGCATTTGTTCAAATCCATTGACTTCGTAGGGCTTTCGGCTTTTAAAAATAAGACCAGGGCGGCTCGTATTTCTGCCGCTTACAAACACCCATAAATAGCCCAGGTCATCAATGGCAAGAGAGGCATTGTCGTGTGGATCGTCTACTCCCATTTTATCATAAACGATCACCGGTTTAGGCACCATCTTATTAGTATGATCGAAGTACGACAGCATAATGAGCAGGTGTTTCTCTTGCGGCCCGGTTGTGCCGCCATAAACGAAGAAGGTTTTGTTTGCCTTTTTACTAAATATTGCCACCGGCACATGGCTCGAGGTATAGGTTCCTAAACCTCCTGAATATTTATCTCCAAATGTTGAAAACTGCCCAAGTGTGAACCAAATTCCTTTATAACCATCCTGTGTTTTTTGTTGCGCATTGCCCTGCACAACGGCAACTAGCAGTGTTATTAAAATAAAGGCTTTTAAAAAGGAAGCGTTCAAAAACATCATTCAATAGCATTTATTTTTTGCGGG
>JBBSJX010000390.1:0-3991 GCA_038256825.1 Chitinophagales bacterium | reverse complement strand
CCTGAATGCAACCGGGGGTTACGTTACCGTAACTGATGTTTTAAACGGTATTTTAATATCACCGATGTCGGGAGCAGTTAAAATAAGCCAGGAAATTCAACCAGGGCAGGCGTTTTTTGTGAAAACCACGGGATCAAATCCGGTGGTAACCATCAAAGAATCGGATAAGATAAATGAAACTACCAATGGTATTTTCAGAACAATAAATGCACCCATGCCCCTGATAGCAGTTAATATGCTGTACAAAAGTGGAGTTACCACCTATCTTGGAGATGGAACTGTTGTAACTTTTGATTCGAGCTTTAATAATGCAGTTACAGATGATGATGCTGTAAAATATGCAGGCACCAACGAAGTGGTTTCTATTATAAATGCAGGCACCTTGCTTAACCTGGAAACCCGTAAATACCCCACCGTTAAAGATACCTTGTTCCTGCACATGCAAAGGATAACCAAACCAGCTTACACGTTGGAAATTTTTGGAAAGGATTTACCGTTTGGCGTTTTTAAAGCAACCCTTGTGGATACATATCTCAATACCGGGCAACTGCTTTCACTAACCGATACCAACCGGATTGCGGTTAATATAACTACCAGTATTCCTGCCTCTTACAAAACAGATCGCTTTATGATAGTGTTTGATAATTTTGGTGTGTTGCCGGTAACGTTTACATCTGTAAAAGCCAGCCGCCAGCAGAAAGACATTAAGGTAGAATGGACCGTTGAAAACCAGGTTAATTTAAGCAGTTACAATGTACAAAGGTCGGATGACGGGCAGCGTTTTGCAACCATCGGCACAGTAGCAGCCAACAACATGCCAACCGGATATTACAGCTACATTGATTCGAAGCCTGTTAGCGGAGATAATTTTTACCGGATACAAAGTGTAGATAAAGACGGCAAGCTGGCTTACAGTGTAATCGTAAAAATTAAAGCAGAAGCAGGCCAGGAAAAAATATCAGTTTATCCCAACCCGGTTACAGGTCGCCAGGTGAATGTAAAGCTTGAAAGTATGCCGGCGGGTACTTATAATATCAGGGTAATTTCATCAGTAGGTACCATGCTGGCAAATATAAATGTTAAGCATACCGGTGGCACGCAGGTACATAGTATTGACCTCCCTAATTTAAAAACCGGCAGTTATTATATGGAGTTAACAAAAGCTGACAACAGCAGATTGATATTTAGCATTATAAAGTTATAAAACAACGAGCCGGTATGTAATAAGATACAGACTAAAACCGGCATGGAAAATAAAAAATTAATTGATACCAGAACGTGTACACTTTTCTGTGTACACGTTTTTTTGCGCTACTCAGCTTCTATTTCCGTCATTTAATTTTTGAAATAAATTATCATTGATAAACGATAGTTTAAACTTATAGGGCGGTGCTGAGTAATCCATATTATCAGTGGATTTATATACAAAGCGAATTATTTTTTTACTTAATTTATCCTAATTCCCTGTAATAGTTTGTACACATACGTTCGGCCTTCCTTTTACTTTTCTACATAAAGTAGAAGCAGTGTTACAATCTTTTTATCCTTTTTGCGTTTAATTGTAGAACACGAACTACAAATTATCCTTTGAAAGAAAAGCTTATGAAGGCAGAACTATACCTCTGTAATGGGAAAAATCTTAACCAACTCACCAGGAATCAACCGGCGAAGCCATTCATGTATGGTACAACTGCCAACCAATTGCCTACTATAACAGGCTGTCACATTTCAACCAATCTCACTAATTACTTGTTTTACAAAATTGATAATCAATCCTTTGAATATCCTAGTTTGATCAAGGGAACAATAAAACCCAATACCATGAAATTTTTTAAGCATTCATCATTGCGTCTTTTTGCCCTGCTTTCGGCAACGCTTGTTCTTTCCATCTGCTTTAGCCAGGTACATGCTCAGTCTGTAGGCATCAGCAGCAGTTCCATTACGCCCGATGCGTCGTCAATACTGGAAATGCGCACTACCAGCAAGGGGCTTCTTATTCCAAGAATGACCAGCACGGAAAGAAATGCGATCAATTCGCCGGCAACGGGACTGATGGTATATAATACCAGTACAAACAGTTTTAACTATTATAACGGCGGTTCCTGGATAGCGGTATCTTCCGGATCGGGTTCTGTTAACAGCGTAAGCGGTACCAGCAACCGCATAGCTGTTGGCGGTACTTCGTCAGATCCGGTTATTGATATTGCATCCGGTTACGTGGGCCAAAGTTCAATCACTACGGTTGGCACCATCAGTTCCGGAACATGGAATGGCAGCGTAATTGCCTCGGCTTATGGCGGAGCAGGAGCAGTGTCGGGGGTATTAAAAGCAAATGGAAGTGGAACTGTTACAGCCGCTTCGGCAGGTGATTTCCCTACACTGAACCAAAACTCTACGGGTAGCGCAGCAACACTCACAACCTCAAGATTGATATACGGGGGAAGCTTCAACGGATCTGCAAATGTTACTAATATTATAGCTTCTACCTACGGTGGAACCGGGAATGGCTTTACCAAATTTACTGGGGCAGCCACAGCAGAAAAAACATATACTTTGCCTAATGCCAATGCTACTATACTAACGGATAATGCTGCGGTAACCGTAGCACAAGGCGGAACAGGTAACAACAGTTATACTGTTGGTGATCTTTTATATGCAAGTGGAGCTACCACATTAAGCAAACTGTCGGGTGTAGCTACGGGAAATGCATTGATCTCCGGTGGTTCATCTACTGCACCATCATGGGGTAAAATAGGGTTGACCACGCATATTTCAGGTACATTGCCAATTGCAAACGGCGGTACAAACTCAGCCGCTGCATTAAATAATAACCGTATTATGGTTTCTTCGGGCAGTGCCATTACAGAAGCAGCCGCATTAACCAATGGACAGGTATTAATTGGTTCAACGGGTGCAGCACCGGTTGCAGCAAATCTTACCGCGGGTAATGGTATAACCATTACCAATGCGGCCGGTTCTGTTGCTATTGCCAACGTACCTGTTATCAGCATGGTGGAATCTACAACCGATGCTACAATAATAAGCAATTCTTATGCGGTGATTCCCGGAATGACGATAACACCCGGCGCCGGAGACTACCTGTTGTATTTTAATGGTAGTGTGGAACTTTCAAACGACGACAAAGAATTAAACACAGCCATTTTCGTAAATGGTACAATGGTAACAGGATCGGATATGCCATACGGACAAAAGAAAAGTGATCCGTTTAGCGTTAGCAGGACGGCTTATTTAACAGGCATAACGGCAGGACAAACCATTGATATCCGGTGGAGAATTTCCCAAAACAGCGCTACTATACATAACCGCAGCTTGATTTTACAAAAAGTTAAGTAGTAACATAAACTCAATATGAAAAAAGTTATACATCATAAGCCTGTTTATCTTAAATGGCTCACCACCGTACTGTCAGCAGCGTTATGTTTGTGTCAACAGCAAACACAGGCACAGTACATATCACTCAACGGTGCTTATGTTTCTGTTTCCAGCGGAACGGTGCTTAAAGCCGATACCATTAGTAACAATAATACAAGTACCATTGCAAATGCCGGTACCCTTAGTTTATTTACGCTTATTAATGGCGGTACAGCCCAGGGAAATGGCAGTTATAATCTTGCATCAGTTTTTAATAATACCGGCACATTTACTGCGGGCAACAGTACGGTTAATTTTAATGGTACCGCAGCTCAAACAATACCGGCGCTTACCTATAAAAACCTTACAGTATCGGGCGGCAACACCGCAAAAACTGCTGCGGGCAATATTGTAGTAAATGGTACATTGAATATAAACAGTACAGATACGCTTAACCTGGTTACCAATACTATTGGCGGGGCACTTGCTGTTACCGGAACGGGCAGCCTTAAAACACAAAACACTTCATCAACACCACTACCTGCCGGTAAAACCTGGCCTTGTAATGTATATTATAACAGCAGTGCTGCACAAACCATTGATATCCGGTGGAGAATTT
>JBBSJX010000389.1:0-4011 GCA_038256825.1 Chitinophagales bacterium | reverse complement strand
CTTCCCTTTGATATAGCAATAATACTAAAGGGCACACTTAGTAATATTAAATACGGAACAAGAAAGCCGACTACCAACGTAGAAGCCGCTACAATACCAAATGTTTGAGCACCCGTTGCTAATTTATCTGCATCCACCGCATCGGCATGTTTGCCCGATAACTTAAAAAGAAGTTTTTGAAAGAAATTTAATTTTTGAGTGGTGGTTTCCGTACCCTGTGCTTCTGCTGTTATTAAGGGTCCGTTACTTTTTGTGTACGAAGTGTGCGATGTAAAAGAAGCAGATGATAACATCATATGAAAAAAAAGAAGCGGAATGAACCTAAATGCAATTTTCATAAAAAATTTTTAAATGAATATCCAGTTTTGTGGATTGATTTTTAACAAGTTACTTCCATTTATTAATGAAATAATAAAAAGTAATGTTATTGGTCTGACTTAATTTTTAATGTTTTGTCGTGGGCATAGGTTCCTTATTCTGCCCCGGTTTCCGATAGCCATCGGAACTCACTTGTACTACATCTTTTTATGGCAGCCATTTTCATCAACAACATTGCTTAATTTGAAGCGGGTTAAAACCATTAAACAGAAACAATTTATTTACATAAAAAAAGCAGTAATGAAATTCATATTTCAAAGGTCATTGCAATTAATACTGGTAACTATGCTTATTAGCCCGGCTATAGCTCAAACAAGTTTCCCCTTATACAATCATGAAGTTCCCAATTCAAAACCTTCAGCAAACGAGGAAGTGAGTGCCACGGATGCTAATGGTATTTTAAGAATCAGCAAGGTGAGCATTCCCTCAATTACCATGTATCCAGCGTCAAAGGAAAATGCTACGGGCACTGCCGTTATTATATTACCAGGTGGTGGTTATGGGATTTTGGCCGCAAGCCACGAAGGCTCGGATGTAGCACTACGATTAAACAAAATGGGAATAACGGCATTCGTTTTAAAATATCGCTTGCCCAGCGATGATATTATGGTTAATAAGGAGATTGGCCCGTTACAGGATGCACAACGGGCCATCCAAATGGTGAGGGAAAATACTAAAGAATGGAAGGTTAATAAAAACAAAATTGGTATCATGGGTTTTTCCGCAGGTGGACACCTCGCCTCCACAGCAGGTACCCATTTTAATAATGCCACCATAGCTAATAGCAAAAAAACCTCCTTACGCCCCGATTTTATGATACTAGGTTATCCCGTAATTAGTTTTACTGACTCACTAACCCACATGGGCTCCCGAAACAACCTGTTGGGGAAAAACCCTGCGGCCGATAAAATAAATTACTATTCAAACGAGCTTCAGGTAACGCCGAAAACCCCGCCTACCTTTCTGGTTCATGCAAAAGACGATGGAGCCGTTAAAGTGAGCAATACCCTTGATTTTGAAGCCGCACTTAAAAAAAACCAGGTTCCTGTAGAAGTGTATTTATACGAGAAGGGGGGCCATGGTTTTGGAATGAGCAATAAAACCAGTAATGTTTTATGGATGGATTTATTAGAACAATGGCTGGTAAAAATGAAGCTGAAATAATTTAAAGATTCCTATAAAGCAAGAGCCCAAAACCGTAATTGTTTTGGGCTCTTGCTTTATAACAACGCTTTAAAAATTGATATCCTGGTGAAGGCCATCCAGATATTACAAAAACTAATCGGTTCGCTGGGGTCGCCGTGATCCTGTAGTTTATTAAGTGCTTTACTGCTCATTAGGGTTATAAAAGTACAAGTGAGTGACACAACGATGTTCCATTTATAACCACTGCCGGTTAAACAAATACCTATTATTTTTTGCAATTAAGTTAATTGGAAAGCACCTTCTTTTTAGCAGCATTGTACTCTTCTTTATTTAAGGTTTCAATAAAACGGTTTTTTTACATTACAAATAATGTAGCTTGTTAGCGGAAAGAATAATAAAAGTATAGGAATAAAATAGGAAATTTGGCGTTTGTAAATTAGTAAAGCGCCTTCATTTTATTTTACTGCGAGGTCCTTTTACGAACGTAACTTTTAATTACAAATTTTTTAATGATGAATTTTTTTTTACAGAATAAGCCTTTTTTAGTACCCACTACCGATGGTAAATTTATTGAGGAGCATTTTGGATTGGCATCCACTAACCACGACCAGTTAAGCATTGCCCGCATGGTAGCCCCGCCCGGTTGGTCGGAGCCACACCAAACACCCGAGTTTGACGAGTGGACCCTGGTAAATAACGGTAAAGAATATATTGAAGTTGATGGCCAGGCCCTGGTTATAGAAGCAGGTCAGAGCATTTTGGTAAAAAAAGGTGCATGGGTAAAATATAGCAACCCATTTAACGAGCCTTGCGATTATTGGGCTATTTGCCTTCCGGCATTTACACCCGAAAATGTGCATCGCGAGGAGGGGTAAGCATTTTAAATAACTGCAAAACTTTAACAGCATTAATCATAGGAGTCCTTCTTTAAACCCTTTACATTCGTCCGCCACGAGCGGCGTTTTTGTGAAAAAGAAGTTCAATGCTGAGGGCGTTTATTTACATTTACAAATTTTTAAAAAATCTGAATACGAATGATGTGGTTATTACTTCAGGCCAACCCGCAACGATTAACCGATACAGCAAATGCTGCATTAAATGCCATACCCAATCCCGAATCCATTTCGTTATGGAGTTTGCTTGATAGGGGTGGTTGGATCATGTATCCCCTTTACGGACTTTTTATTGCAGCGGTATTTGTATTTTTCGAACGCTTTATTGCCATACGCAATGCCAGCCGTATCGAAGGAAATTTCATGAGTATGATCCGCGATAATATTGTTACAGGCAATGTTACAGCAGCACGAACCCTTGCCCGCAACACCAATAACCCGGTGGCCCGTATTATCGATAAAGGTTTACAACGTATTGGCAAACCCATTGATGCTATTGAAAAAAGTATGGAAAATGTGGGTAAGCTGGAGATGTATAAAATGGAGCGCAATTTAAACGTGCTTTCACTCATTGCAGGTATCGCCCCCATGTTTGGTTTTCTTGGAACCATTATAGGTATGGTGCAATTATTTTACGGTATTTCAAGCACAGGCGAGTATACTTTAAGTAGCATTGCAGGAGGTATCTATGTAAAAATGATTACCTCGGCTACCGGTTTAATTATTGGATTAATGGCCTATGTAGGCCACAATTACCTTACCACTCAAATTGATAAAACAGCCAATAAAATGGAAGCCGCCAGTGCCGAGTTTATTGATGTTTTGCAGGAGCCAACAAGGTAATTTTTTTGGTGCCCGGCATTCAATTGCGGTGGTACATCGTTGCGTCGCACTCTTGTACGGCAAAGCTTTATTCAACTTTTATAAAATACCAGGGATTGTTATTTCAATCCACAACACAACAATAGTTAATGAACTTTAGAAACAGATTAAGATCACGGCCGGAAGTACATACCGGGGCTTTGAACGATATACTGTTCATCCTGTTATTGTTTTTCCTAATAGTGTCAACCCTTGCCAATCCAAACGTTATCAAGGTTTCAAACCCAAAAGCAAAAAGCGATGCAAAGTCCAAACAAACCGTAATAGTAACGGTTGATAAAGACCAGCGCATTTACCTGGGCCAAAAGGAAACCAACATTCAACAATTAGAATTTGATTTAAAAGCCTACTTATCAAAAGAAACGGATAAGCCTTCCGTTGTTATTAACGGCGATAGTACGGCGCATTTAGGTACTGCCATCCGGGTTATGCAGGTAATTAAAAAGTTAGGCGCAACCCCTGTTATGGCAGTTGACAATAGGTAAACATTGAAAAGCATTTAAGTTGAAAGAGGCGCATCATTTGGTGCGCCTCTTTTAATTTAGCTCAGGTCGTTTTTGTCTTCTACCAACTTTTATCATCCGGTTTTTCCCCTGCAGGTCCTTCCTTATAGTTGCGTTTTCAAACCCATACTCTTTAAATAAATCAACCACTTCGTTGCCCAATGCTTCGTTAATTTCAACATATATGTTTCCATCAGGGTTAAGATGAT
>JBBSJX010000388.1:0-4041 GCA_038256825.1 Chitinophagales bacterium | reverse complement strand
TTTCACGACGCAATACTAATTCATCTTCAAAATCCAAATCGTTGGCTTGCAAAAAAGCCCTGACTTCCTTTTTATTTTCAACATCAAAAAATCCTTCGATGAAGCATTTCTTTTCCCTGTTTTGTAAAATGGATGTATCGGCTCTTTCTCCTAAAATCAAACTAAGGGCGCCCATCAAAATACTTTTTCCAGCCCCGGTTTCACCCGTAATAACATTCAATTGTTTGGAGAAATCAATCTCTATTTCATCGATGATCGCATAATTTAATATGTGCAATTTCCGTAGCATGGGCGTAAAGATAGGACGATAAAAGATTTGTAAAATACAATGTGAGAAAGTGGTTTATTACCATAATCAAATCACTTTTTATCAACGTGGTTCTACAGGTATTTAATTATTTTTTGGTACCGGGCAGTTGTTTTTTATAGCGGCATCGTTGCGTCGCACTCTTGTACCTTTATTTCATCAATCAGCATAAACTATTATTCATCTTTACAACGTGCAATCCCCGATTTAGCTCTTTGGTCAAGCGAATCTTTATATTCATGATCATCCATATCAATGCATTTTTGGTAATAGGTGATCGCCAAAGCGTTTTGTCCACGTTTTTCGTAAATATATCCCACCTGCAATGCAGCTCTGGCGGCATAATATTCTTTCATGTTTGCGCCCATTTTTATAGCCGAAACATAGTATTTAATGGCTTCGTTATCGCGTTGCATGTCATCATATATTCTTGCCATGCGATAAACATATTCAAGCGATTCGCCAGGTTTTATAAAATCTGCGCTTGATTTTCCATCCAGTATAGCGAGGGCTTCTTTGTTGTATCCACCATCACTCAGCATTCGGGCACGCAACAATGTTTTATTAGGCCAAATGCCGCTTCTTGCATCTTTTAAAGCTTTCTTGTCTGCATCCGAATCGGTACCACCTTGCCTCAATACCATAAGACGATACTTTTCTGCTGTTTCCAAATCGCCTAATAAATAATAGCACCAGCTTAATTTTTGCAAAGCATCTTTTACATAAAACCTTCCTTTAAAATTCGATATAAAATCATCAAATAGGGTAGCAGCTTCCTTAAGCTCAAGGTGATGCATTTTTATGTAGGCCATTTCAAAGTCCCACACTGGAGTTTGCATATAGCCCGGTTTCTGGCTGCGTTGGTTCATTACATTTTTTGCAAACTCAGAATTTTTGCTATTCAGCGCCAGGTTGGTTCCCAGGTAAGCAAATAAATGATTATTAACCATATCCAGTTTTCGGGCCTGGATAAATTTCATTACTTCTTCAGGCTTATTTTCAATGTAAAAAGTGAGGTAAGCATAATAAAATGCAGCTTCATTAAAAAACAATTTAGCCCAGGGGTCGTTGCTGTTTAAAAAAGTACGCATTAACTGCATGCCTTCTTTTATACTGCCCTTCATTCCAAACAGACTGGTATATATTTTATAACCATCGGGTACCGTTCCCATAACAACTTGTAATGGACCAAAAATGAGATTATTGGGTAAAAAGCCAGGATATTTTTTCTGGTTTTCCTTTACTAATGAGTAACCTCTTTTAAAATCAAAAACGGCACCAAAGCGTTCACCAAACTTTATACGAACCGTTGAACGTTGCAATAAATTTAATGCCCTGCAATAAAGATAAAATGGTGTGTTTTGTGGGCCATTGTCAAATGCATCCTGGCGCTTGCTAAAATTATCTTTACGCTTATTATATTCATCAGGGTCTTCATTAAAAAACAATACAAAAAAGTCAATATACCCTTCCAGCATTAAAGGAATAAGGTTGTCCGGATTTTGTCTTTTGGCTTCTTCTAAAAGTGATTTACCTGACTCGATGCGGAGTTTGGTTATTTCAGCATAGGCTTGTTGGCAAGTTGGGTTAAAGTCATAAACCTTTTGAGCCTGTGAACTAATAACGCTTATGATAAAAAAAGTGAGGATAAAAAAATATTTTATCATGGGCTATAAAGGTAATTATATGTTTTATTGCTCAAACAAAACAAACAAGGATAAGATAGATGGTTCAACCTTGTATTAAAAGCAAGTTAATGTAAACCCTTAATGCAGTATGAAGAGGTTTAAAATGCCGCTTTATACAGCATGTAATATGCGGTTAAAATAAAAAGGGCGCTTTCTCAAGCACCCTTTTTATAAAATATTTCATCAATTATTTAGCTTCTACAGCATCGTGTAAATCGATATCAACCAATATACGACCACAGTTTTCGCAAACGATCAACTTTTTATGTTGCTTAATTTCACTTTGTTTTTGAGGAGGTATGGCATTAAAACAACCACCGCAGCTATCTCTTTCAACTGATACAACCGCTAAACCATTACGGTAATTGGTGCGGATACGATCGTATGAAAATAGTAACCTTTCATCAAGTGCCTGGCGTGCTTCTTCACTCAACTCTTTATAATGAGTTTCTTCTTTAACCGTATCGGCAATAATTTTTTCCAGTTCACTCTTCTTGTTGTTTAAAACACCCTCTTTATTGGCTATTTGCTTTTTTGCTACGTCAAGCACTTTTGCTTTTTCCGAAATTTCTTCGTTGGCGTCTTTAATGTGTTTTTCAGCAAGTTTCACCTCAAGATTTTGCATTTCCATCTCTTTGTTGATGGCTTCAAATTCACGGTTATTCTTTACGTTTTCGCTCTGCTTCTCATATTTTTTAATGAGGGCATCGGAATCCTTAATAATTTCTTTCTTTTTTTCAATAAAGTCCGAAATGCCATTAATTTCTTCTTCAATTCTGTTTTGGCGTGAATGCAATCCCTGTATTTCATCTTCAAGGTCACTCACTTCAATTGGTAATTCTCCTTTTAAAATTTGAATTTCATCCAATTTAGAATCCGTCTTTTGCAGCTTCACTAATGCGGACAATTTTTCTTCAACAGAAAAGTCTTTAACGCTTGCCATATTTGTATTTAATATTTATAAGGTTTGCCTAAATGAAATATTGTACCGGGTTGGTATTTACTTCACTTTTTTGGATGGCGAAGGTAGGAAATTTTGACACTAAAAAATCATATAGTAAGTCGATGGTGAATTGCTCACTTTCCCAATGTCCTATATCAACAACTACCAAATTGTTATCTGCATCAAAAAATTCGTGATATTTTATATCGCCGGTTATGTAAACATCGGCTTGCGCAGCTATCGCTTTAGAAATCAAAAAGCTTCCCGCACCTCCGCATAAGGCAATTTTTTTAACTTTTTTATCTAAAAGAGGGGTATGCTTAATTACTTGTAAATTAAAATTTTCTTTTATTGAATTGAGTAAAGCAGTTTCGGTAACCTCAGTTTTTAATTCCCCAATTAAGCCACTCCCCACTTCTTTAAAATTATTGGCTAATGGTAAAATGTCATATGCTACTTCCTCGTAAGGATGAGCTTCTAATATAGTTTTTGTAATCTTATGTTGCAGGTATGCAGGAAAAATGATTTCAATTTTTGTTTCCTTTTCTTCATGTCGCTTACCAATTGATCCTACATGTGGATCAGCTCCCTCTTCGGCCTTAAAAGTTCCAACGCCCTCCTGGGTAAAACTGCATTCACTGTAATTGCCGATAGCGCCTGCACCTGCCTTAAATATGGATGATCTCAATTTTTCTGCATCATCTGTAGGTACAAAAACAATCAATTTTAACAGGGGATTTTGCTTTTCCATTAAAACTTTCCTGTTAATAAGCCCAAGTTTATCAGCAATTCTTCCGTTTACTCCAGCTAAAACATTATCAAGGTTGGTGTGAATGGCATATATAGCAATGTCGTTTTTGATGGCCGCTATAACTGTTCGTTCAACATAGTTGTTACCAGTAATTTTTTTTAAACCGGTAAAAACAATAGGGTGGTGAGCTATAACCAGGTTGCAGCCTTTTTCTATTGCCTCCATAATAACAGCCTCAGTTGCATCAAGGGTGCAGATGATACCCGAACACTCCCAACTGAAATTTCCTGTAATCAATCCCGCATTATCGTAGCTCTCCTGGTATGCAGGGGGTGCCAGTTGTTCCAGCTCA
>JBBSJX010000387.1:0-4044 GCA_038256825.1 Chitinophagales bacterium | reverse complement strand
ATTTTATAAGATAGCTTTTGAGTACCAGCAGTCGTTTCTCGTAGCACCATCGTTGTACCTATCGTATAGGCTTCAACTTGAGGTGTTCTTTTTGTGGAACGAACAGTAGGAATTCTATCAATCATCGTTGTGTCACACACTTGTACCGCATATTTTATGGCAACTTTTTCCACATAATTTCCCGTAGATCAATTCATAAGCTGTTGGAGGAATTATTAATAATTGTTGTTTTCAATACTCGTAGAGCCGATCTTTTGGTAGAAGATATTTGAAAATTTAATTTTTTACCAAAAGCTCGCCCGATAGGGGCTAAGAAAAATTAATTCCGCCAACAGGTTATGCGATGCGTATCGGTACCCGGTTCTAGAGCAGTTTTTCATAGTAGCGTAGCGGGTACTCCATGAGTTTGCTGATTGGTGGAAGAATTATAGCTGGGTAAATAATGGCCGCTTATATAAATGTAATGGATAACTGCTGCCACCTGTTTTGCCGTAAAAGTGTGCGACGCAAGAATGCCGGGCGATTAAAAAATGCTGGTACCCAAACCTTCTTTTACAAAAAATTGGCTTAATACAATTTACATTCTTTAATAATCCAACTCCAGTTTTAAACGGTCTTTAAGTTCCTTAACCAATGGAAACTGCTCCACTATGCGTAAATATTTATCGCGGGAATTCAATGTAATTTCTGAATGAATCATCTCCTGTGGCTGCTCATCAACAATAATGGTAAAGCCAATATTTCGATCGCAAAATTCATTCTTTAAAAAATCGAGCAGGTTTAGCTTTTCAATTTCAATAAATTTTTGTTGTATGCCGGTGGTAACGGTTACCGAAAAATGCTGATCGTTAATAACATTCAATTTGGCAATATTAAAAACGGTGACAATCGAATTTTTTTGCTGGTCTTTAAGCTGGGCAGCAAAAGTTTCCCAGGCTTTTTGCAGGTTCGCAGCAGTAATGGCAACGGGCTGTTTTCCTTCATCTTTACAAGCGTTGGCATTTTGATCGCGCAGGTTTTGCAAAAAACTTTTTTTACTTCCTGTTTTAGTAGCAATGGCCACTTTTGGCTTTGTGGTAACAACTCCTGAAATCAAAGGTTCAGGTGTATTACTTACCGGCAACTCAACCAAATTGGCTTCCTGCATTTGCGTGTTTACCACTGGCGGTTCAACATACAGCCTTGCCGCCGTTACAGGTTTGGCAGGTTTTTTTGCTACAGGTTTAGGGTTTGGGCTATCGGTTAAAACCTGTAACGATTGTAAGGGCTCTATTTTATAAGCAATGGGGCCGCTAACTGTCTTTTTTTTTACAATGGAGCCGGTTTTATTATCGTAAGTAAGGTTAATGGCCTGTTGCAAAAAGCTCAATTTTATTAAAGCAAGTTCTACATGCAAACGTTTATTGCGGGCCATTTTGTAATTGATCTCCGCTTCGTTTAAAATGTTTAGTGCACTTACCAGGTAAGCAGCCTGCACATTTTTTGCTACTTCTATATACCTGCCCTGCAGTCCTTCCACTACATCCAGTAAAGCGGCGGCTTTGGGGGTTTTACAAACCAATAGGTTTCTTATAAATTCGGCATAACCATTCATAACCAGGTCGCCTTCAAAACCTTTGCGGTTTATTTCGTCAAACAATATCATTCCACCCGCCATATCCTGCTGTAATTGTGTATCCAGCAACCTGAAGTAATAATCGTGATCAAGTATGTTTAAGTGTTCCAGGGTATTTTGATAAGTGACTTCGCCATTAGTAAAACTTACAATTTTATCCAAAATGCTCAGTGAGTCACGCATACAACCTTCACTTTTTTGCGCAATAACCTGTAAGGCGGCCTTTTCGGCTTTTATTTCTTCTTTATCTACAATTTCCTGCAAATGTTCAACCGTATCGTTATTAGTGATACGCTTAAAATCAAAAATCTGGCAGCGGCTTAATATGGTAGGTAATATCTTGTGTTTCTCCGTTGTAGCTAATATAAAAATGGCATAAGGCGGCGGTTCTTCCAATGTTTTTAAAAATGCGTTGAAGGCACTGGTACTCAACATGTGCACCTCATCCACAATGTACACTTTGTATTTACCAGCCTGTGGAGCAAACCGCACCTGGTCAACCAACGAGCGTATATCATCTACCGAGTTGTTACTGGCAGCATCCAACTCGTGAATATTTAGGGAAATTCCTTCATTAAACGAAACACAGGAGTTGCAAACATTGCAGGCTTCCCCGTCTTTCGACACATTTTCGCAGTTAATGGTTTTAGCTAAAATACGGGCACAGGTTGTTTTACCTACCCCTCTTGGACCACAAAACAGAAAGGCATGTGCCAGTTGGTTGTTTTTTATGGCGTTTTTTAAAGTAGTGGTTATATGGCTTTGGCCCACAACCGTATTAAACAATTGCGGTCTGTATTTTCTTGCTGAAACGATGAATTTGTCCATTTTATAAACTTGGTCTTTCCATTTTAAAGGCGAAGCTGCAAATTAGCAAACTTTGCCCGAATGGTATTTTGCGATTTTGTATTTTCCCACAGAGTTTACCAATTAAGTATCGTATAATTTACCTTTGAACATTAATATTAAATATGACTTCAAACGATCCATTGCACGGCAAAACACTTGAATTAATTATAAACCAATTAGTGACACATTACGGCTGGGATAATTTGGGCGCCATGATAAATATTAAAAGCTTTAACAGCAATCCCAGTGTAAAATCCAGTTTAACGTTTTTGAGAAAAACGCCCTGGGCACGCAAAAAAGTGGAAGACCTGTATTTAAAAACATTTGAGCAAAACAAGTAAGTTATTCTATCGGAGCAATTGCATTTGCTGCACGATTTAATGCATTATCGCGTTCCATATCAATAATCCAGTCTTTCCTTTTCAGTTCAAAATTAGTTCCCAGGTATAGTTTACGTACCTGCTCATCGTCGGCTAGTTGCTCCGCCGTTCCGGTTTTAAATATTTTCCCTTCAATCAATAAATAAGCGCGGTCGCAAATGGAGAGGGTTTCGTTTACATTATGGTCGGTAATCAAAATGCCAATGTTCCGGTATTTTAATTTGGCCACAACTGTTTGAATATCCTCAACGGCAATAGGATCCACCCCTGCAAAAGGCTCATCCAACAAAATAAATTTGGGATCCACAGCAAGTGCACGTGCAATTTCTGTACGGCGGCGTTCCCCACCACTCAAACTGTCACCGTTATTTTTACGAACATGGTGCAGGTTAAATTCATTAATCAAAGCATCCAGCCGGTCGCGCTGCTCTTTTTTGGTAAGTTTCGTCATTTCAAGCACGGCCTTAATATTATCTTCTACCGATAGCTTACGAAAAACACTGGCTTCCTGTGGCAGGTAACCAATCCCCATCTGGGCCCTTTTGTACATGGGTAGCTTGGTAATATTCAGATCGTTAAGGTAAACATCGCCCACATCGGGTTTAATTAAACCCACCACCATATAAAACGTAGTTGTTTTGCCGGCACCGTTTGGACCCAGTAAACCAACAATCTCCCCTTGCTTTACATTAACTGAAACATGGTTAACCACCGTACGGTTACGGTAACTTTTAATCAGGTCGTTGGTATGTATCATTAAGCTCAAAGGAAAAACGTTTAAAACAAAAATAAGCCAATAGCAGGTTCAGCAAAAAAATGAGTTATTTGCTTAACAGTTTATTGGCGTTGGTGCTCCCGTAATAAAAAGACGTAGAATTTGGTTACCGGCTTTATATTTCCATAGCGGCATCCTTGCAGCCTGACCGACTTCTGGCGGTTCGCACACTTGTACTTTAGTTATTTCAAGGCATCATACTTTATATATGCGACCATTACAAAATAAAATTGATCTCAAATTTAAACGCTGCAACAGAGTTTGCCGTTGCTGAATTATGTTTGCATTTATAAGAATTTTGTAAATGACAGTTATTGACCACATCCACCAAGCAAATGATACGCTTGTTTCGTTTGAAGTTTTACCCCCGCTAAAAGGCAAAAGCATCAATTCTATATACGACCACCTGGATCCATTAATGGAGT
>JBBSJX010000386.1:0-4073 GCA_038256825.1 Chitinophagales bacterium | reverse complement strand
GATTCCAAGCCTGCAATGGCCAGTTCTTCCTCGCCGAGTATGGATGAGGAAATGGATGACCTGCCATTTTAATTTTTCCAATGCACCTTGTTGGCAAAAAATTGGGGCAGAAGTATTTGATTTCTAGGAATAAGGAAAAAAATACTTTTGTCCCTATTCCAATAAAAATTATTAATTTTGTAAAAATCTTTGATTTAGTTAATGGACGACCCCTACCCGAGTTTGTTATCATTCGTTGAGCTACAACCGCTTTCAACCAGTTATATCTTGATAAATGGGTTGGTCTTTGTTTTACTTTTATTGTTTTCTGCCTTAGTTTCAGGATCGGAAGTGGCGTTTTTTTCACTGGATCATCATGACTTGAATGTGCTCGAGCAAGAAGAAAGTGAATCCTCCAAAGAGGTTATTTCCCTAATTAAAAATCCTCAAAAGTTATTGAGCACGATTTTGATATTGAATAATCTCATCAATATAAGTATTGTTACCTTGTCCACTTTTTTCACTTGGGCACTTTTTGGAAACAATGCCACACCCGAAAGTACCGGAATGAAAGGTGACCATTTTGTGGGCGATTATTATGTAATGTTTGGCGATGTTTTAAAAAAGCAGGTGGCTGAATTGGTTGAGGGCGGGATGACGAAAGAAGAAGCAGAAAAAGAAGCGCCTGTAATGAAAGCCGCACAAAAAATGCTGGTTGACTGGGAAGCTGGAAAACCAGCGGTTATGGAGTTATGGAACACAATGAACAGTTGGGTTTACAAAGGCTTTGATGTTACCTACAACCGGATTGGTAGCGATTTTGATAAAGTGTATTACGAAAGTGAAACCTATATTTTAGGTAAACAACTGGTTGAAACCGGCCTGCAGAAAGGCATTTTTTACAAAAAGGATGATGGCAGTGTTTGGATAGATCTTACCAATGATGGCCTGGATGAAAAAATTGTGCAGCGCAAAGATGGAACGGCGGTTTATATAACCCAGGATATTGGTTTGGCTGTAAATAAATATGACGAATTTAAATGCGATAGAAGCCTGTACGTTGTGGGCGACGAGCAGAATTACCACTTTAAAGTCTTAAAACTGATCTGCCAGAAATTAGGTTTACCCTCTGCCGAAGGAATTTACCACTTAAGTTATGGAATGGTTGAATTACCATCGGGTAGAATGAAAACCAGGGAAGGTAATGTGGTGGATGCCGATGATATAGTTGAGGAAATGGTAAACGTTGCCCGGAAGAAAACAGAGGAATTAGGTAAGGTGCAGGATTTTGAAACCGAAGAGCTTTTAGAATTGTACGATACCATTGGAATTGGCGCCTTAAAGTTTTTCCTGTTAAGGGTTGATCCAAAAAGGAGAATGATTTTTAACCCTGAAGAGAGTATCGATTTTCATGGCTTTACGGCACCGTTTATCCAGTTTACCCATGCCCGTATAAAAAGCATTTTACGCAAAGAGGAACCAAAAGGCGATAATATTATATCCGGGTTATTGCCCCTGGAAAAAAGCCTGGTGGTTTTAACTGAACAATATCCAACACTTATACAGGAAGCTGCAAATGAATACGACCCGTCGAAAGTGGCCATATATTGCTACAACCTGGCTAAAACATTCAGCTCATTTTATACGGAGCATAAAATAACAAATGCCGAAACAGCCGATAAAAAAGAATTGCGTTTAAAATTAGCCCAATTAACTGCCCAGGTTTTAAAGCACGGCATGGGATTACTTGGTATTCGGGTTCCTGAAAGAATGTAATATGCATTCATACCTTATTTTAAAGCCCTGCTTTAGCGGGGCTTTTTTTTTACCGCCCTCATATATCAAGGTTTACAATAGTGCTCATTAATAAGAAACCGGTATAAAAATGATGTTTTAACTTCATCTAACCATATGATGCTATCTTTAAACCATTAATTTCAAAGCATTCATTCATTATTTTTTTTAGTAAATAAAATTGAACTTAAATATGAAAAAAACGATTGCCACACTATGTTGCACCATTTTAATATTGCACGCTTTTAGCCAACAGGCCAGCGATATTTCAATTATTCCCGAACCTGTTTATGTTGTTAAAACAGGTGGAAGTTATACCCTGCCAAAAACAATTATAATTGAAACGGGAACCAATGCTGAAGTAAAATCCATTGCCGAAAAATTAGGACAGCAATTAAAAACCGCAACAGGCTACCCGGTAAACTTTACCAATAGCACCAATGCAATTCAATCAATTCGCCTGGTTTTAAATACAACAAACGATAAAACCCTGGGCAGCGAAGGTTATTCGCTGGTTACCAACCCCAGCAGCATCACTATTAAAGCCAACGAGCCGGCAGGTATTTTTTATGGCATCCAGAGTTTAATCCAAATGATGCCAAAGGAAATCTCAGGTAAAAGTGTAGCAAAAAATATTAAGTGGCAGGTGCCTGCGGTAACTATTACTGATTATCCACGCTTTAGCTGGCGTGGTTTAATGTTCGATGTTTCGCGACACTTTTTTACCAAGCAGGAAGTAAAGGATTTTATTGACAATATGGCGGCCTATAAATTCAACCTGCTTCACATGCATTTAACGGATGATGAAGGCTGGAGAATTGAAATTAAAAGCTTACCAAAACTTACAGAAGTTGGTGCATGGAATGTAAAAAAGGTGGGCACCTTTGGCGATTTTATACCACCAACAGCCGATGAACCCCGCACCTATGGCGGGTTTTATACGCAAAACGATATTAAAGAACTTGTAAAATATGCACAGGAACGCTTTGTAAATATTTTACCTGAAGTAGATGTGCCAGGTCATAGTTTGGCGGCCATTGCCTCTTACCCCGAGTTATCGTGCACGCCAGGTGCTGAAAATTATAAGGTTCGCTCTGGCGAAAAAATAATGGACTGGCATAGCGGCGGATTTACAGCATTAATTGATAATACGCTTTGCCCCGCTAACGAAAAAGTGTATACTTTTTTAGATAAGGTGTTTACCGAAGTGGCACAACTGTTTCCTTTTGGTTACATACATATGGGTGGAGATGAAGCCGCTAAAAACTTTTGGGAAGAAAGCCCGGCGGTAAAACAATTAATGGTAAAAGAAGGTTTGAAAAACATGGAAGAAGTGCAGAGCTATTTTAATAAACGGGTTGAAAAAATTATCGAATCAAAAGGTAAAAAACTGATTGGCTGGGATGAAATACTGGAAGGCGGCTTAGCCCCCAATGCAATGGTAATGAGCTGGCGTGGCATGAAGGGTGGTATTGAAGCTGCCAAAATGGGACATGATGTTGTAATGAGCCCTACTACTTTTGCTTACCTGGATTATATGCAGGGAGATAAAATTTCGGAGGCGCCTGTTTATGCAACTTTACGATTGGACAAAGCATATAGTTTTGAACCCGTTCCCGAAGGTGTAAACAGTAAATATATAAAAGGCGGGCAAGCCAATTTATGGACGGAGCAAGTTTATAATACCCGGCACATGCAATATATGTTGTGGCCACGCAGCCTTGCCATAAGTGAAACATTATGGTCGCCAAAGGCTAAAAAAGACTGGACTAATTTTGTTGAAAAAGTAGAACATACTTTTGACCGGATGGATGTACAGCAGATTAAATATGCTAAAACCATGTACGATCCCATTTTTACGGTTAAAAAAGATAGTAAAGATTCGTTGCAGGTTGTATTAAATACCGAGGTAAAAGATCTGGATATTTATTACAGTTTTGACAATTCGCATCCTGATAATTTTTATCCAAAATATACCAGTCCGCTTTCGGTTCCTAAAGATGCGGCTATGCTTAAAGTAATTACTTACCGCGATGGAAAACCCATTGGCAAACAAATTGACATGCCTGTTTACGAGCTTAGAAAAAGATTAAAGTAACCAGCATTATTTAATCAAAAAACGGTTTGCAGACATCTTTCTGTAAACCGTTTTTTTTATGCAATCAATTTTATGGTACCAGCTTTATATCTTTTATCGTCATCGTTGCGTCGCACACTTGTGCAGCAATACTAAATTCAGTTTAAATGATAGAATAAATAAATAAATAAAAGCAGCATAATGTGCGGTTGGTACAAGAGTG
>JBBSJX010000385.1:0-4077 GCA_038256825.1 Chitinophagales bacterium | reverse complement strand
GACAAAAATTTTATTCTTTCATACAAGGGTACCTGGCCATCGCCAGCCTCCTGTAGCACACGAAAATTAAAACCTAACCAACTCAGGTCTCTGTTATAAAGTATAATGGGCACTCCGTATTATTATTTTAATTAATTGTTTTTGCAGTTTATAAGTTACTAAACCTACTGGTATTTTTGTTGACCCAGCCCTTACTACTATATTGCTTTGCTTGCAGCCTGACCGACTTCTGGCGGTTCGCACGCTTTTACTTTTAGTTATTTATGCAGCTTACTTTCTTTTAAACTTTGCACATATTGCATTTCATTTTAATAGTTAAAAACGATGCCATTGGTACAAAAGATGAAGTGATTGCGACGCAACAATGCCGCTATATAAAACCAAAGCTGGTATAATACAATAGAATATGAATTTAACCGAACCTTATTGTTTTAAAGCGGGTTGCCCGATGCGTTGTAAATAGTACCATCAATCGGGGAATTAAAAAATACGGCAAAGGCAAATGCAAATACCGAAATAATGATACCGATCATAAATACATTATAAGCCAGCCTGATTAACCGGTATTTTCGTGCCAATACCACACCCAGTTGAAAAATATCCTTTACCAGAGAACCATATAAATAATCGGGTTCCGTCATCATGGTTTGCATGGCTTTTTCATATGCTTCCAGCGATGTTTTATGAAAGTTTCCAAAGAAAAGCAGGTTGGTTTTTTTATCAATTATGTCCTGGTCGCTAAAAGTACCTTCAGTTACCTTAGGCCTTGTGGCCAATATGGCAATAATTATAGTTGCCAAAGTAAATGTGAGAAAGATAACTGTAGGAACGGTTAAATAAGTATCGATTTGAAGGCGGCGTAATAAAACAGTGAGTATAACTGATATGATGATGGAATTAACCGATATAAGGATGTTGGCTTTGCCATCGGCCATATCGCTCAGTTTCATGTGGTTTTCGGATGTGAGGCGCAGCATGGTTTGAATACCTTTGGTGGTAAAACTGTTCTGCTCTTTTATAACCGCCGGGGTATCTTTGGTAACCTCTGTACTGGTTTCCATCTTTTTCAGCCGTTTCTTCAGCTTTTTCTTGTTCTCCATTTTTCGTTCAGTTAAAATTTCGTTGCAATACGAAGTATAATAGCGGTGCCGGTTTAATAATTCAATGGTATTATTATCCCACTGAAACTTGCTTTTGGCTTCGTTCCTCAGCCTGAATTCTTCAAAAACCAGTTTATTTATTTTTTTAAACTCTTTGGTTCCCAGGTGAAAGGTATCGGCATCGCATAAAATTTGTTGTAACAGGTTTACGGGTTCAGCAAAATATTTGGTTGATAAAATACACTCACTTATGTTATTTAAAAGATCGGGATCAGTTGTATAGGTGACCATAAACTCCTTCATCAGGTCCACGCTTTTTTCTTCGTGAACGGCGGGCTCGCCTACCAGGTAACCCGTATCGTGAAACCAGGCGGCAACATAAATTACCAGCATATCGCTTTCGATTAACTGGTAATGTGCAGCAATTTCTTTTGTTTGTGTTACCACATTTTTTGTGTGCTGCAGGTTGTGGTAAACAAGGTTGGGGTTGTGGAACTTTTCAAAAAGCCCTGTAACATGTCCTTCTACCTTTTTATAAATGATATTATAATCCATAAAAGGTTTAAAAATTTAAATTGAATTTACTTCCAATAGTAAAATTAAGTAACGCTTCCTCTTTTGAAAATCCTACCGTTGCTGATAATAAAACGGTGTTGTAAGCGGCATAATAAACACCGCCACCAAAGGAGTTGTGCCATCTTTTGGATTCATTGCTACGGGTCCAAACCTTGCCTACATCTGTAAAACCCAGCACACCAAAGGCTCCAGGTAATAAATAGGATTTTGTATCCATCAATTTAACCCGGGCTTCAAAGCTGAGGTAAGCCAGTGAGCGCCCTGAAAAACGATTTTTTCTAAAACCACGCAACACATTGTTTTGCCCAAGGTTTAATGCCTGGAAGTACTCGTAATTTTTGCTGAAGATATGGCCTCCTCCCACTTTTACTACGGTTACTAATCTTGCAGGGTCTGTAAGGCTGGAGTAAAGTGTAAGATCACTTACGATAGATGTAAGTGGTTTCCCATTTTTTAATGCTGCCAATGCCGAAACCTGCGTGTTCCAATATACGCCCCTTGTTGGAAACAGTTCATTGTTCAAGGTGGAGATAAGTGCCAATCCTTTTAAACCAGCATATGTTTTACGCTGGTAAACACTGAGTGAATCTAAACCCACAATTGACGGCCGGCTTAAAATTTTACCCGTATTGTCCTCAGGATGGTTCCAGTAATGATATAAATAAGGACCTGCGCCTACCAATAATTTGTCTCTTCCCAATCGCTTAGTAATTAACGCTTCTCCTTCAAAAAAATTATAACGAACACGGTAAAATTCCTCTTTTAGTTTTTTATCGAAAGTGGTTTCGTTACCTAAACCGAAAAAATTATTTAGTACCGGCCTTACCAGGTTGGCTTTCAACAATAAACCCGATTTGCCAAAAGCCTGGATAAAATCGCCTTTGTATTTAAGGTTGTAGGAGCCGGTATTAAAAGCATAAAGTGACGAAAAGCGTTGCTCACTTGAATAAGGTTCCTTTCTAAATCCGTAGCGACGGATGGTAAATCCTATACCACCCAGTAAACCATCTTCTAAATTATAACCCACATTAATTATAGGAAACCAAAACCGGTTATAATTAAAACCGGTAGTTTCATAATGGTGCACCGCAACATCGTCCGAAAATTCAGATTCACTTTTATTACCCTGCAATACAAAATTATCTTCCCCGTTAAAGTCGTATAAAATATTTTTAATGTTGCCTTTTATATTAAAAGTGTCATCGCCACGGCCACCAATTATTCTCAGTTTAATATCGGATGTTACATTTTCATCCACTTCAAATAAATCATCTTTTCCTAAACCATAAAAACGTATTTCTTTAGTGGTTTCTTTGTTAAACCGCCGGTCGTACATAACCGAAACAGAATCTACCGAGCGTTTTCTTTTATAAACCCTAACCTGTACATGGTTACCGGCCTGGCTAACTTTAAAATATTCCTTTTGATTACTTCCACTAATATTCACATCTTTTGATAAAAATTTATAGTAGTTCATGCCTTCGCGCATTAACAAATTCCGCCTGCTTTTTAGCCTTTCTTCAATCCAATTACCCCTTATTGCATAAATTTCGGGGGGCAGTTTCATCACCGCTTTGTGAATTACTTCATCGGTCATGCTTTTTTGAAAATCTTCTATTCCCTTTTTCCATTCCTGTTCGCCCAGGCTGTTTAAAAACAACCGGTCAAAATCTTTGGCCCAAAATGATAACCATTTTGCGTCCTGGATTCTTTTTTGAAACCCACGCAAATAAGGCATGGAGTTGGCGGCGAGTAATTTAATTATCAAACCATCGGAATATGAAAATGCTTCGTCCCGGTCGCGGGGTATAGGATAGTATAATTTTCCTTTGCCTGTATCCGTTTTTCCGAATCTCCATTGATCAAAATGCCGGTCCCAATCGCCTATTAATAAATCAAGCAACCTTGCCCTCAACACCACCTCCTGGTCCACATGGTGCTCATTATCTTCAATCATTTCGTTAATCGTCTTGGCGGTACTTTTTGTATCACCACCATCAGGGGTAGGTTCTTTTTCTTCAAGGGTTACTACTTTGTTGGCAAATAAAGTACGGTACAATCCCAGGGCATTGTCGTTAGGAACAAAATAAAGTTTGGGATTTGAAACAACTACACCGGCAGCAATGGCCAATTCGGGTACAATTAAAGGAGCATAGGGATGAGCAGTTGTAGTAAAATCCTGCAGGTAATCTTCGGCTGCAGTTCCCCTGTAGTTTACGGGCAATAATTTTTCCAGGTCTTTATCAACGGTTCTTAACAACCATCTCTTGTTATTTTTATCTTTTAAGGTTAGGGTTCGGGTTTGTTTGCCGCCTCCCAAACTTTCAATGGTCATACCCATTTTCTTCAGGTAAAATATTTTCATTTTTACCGGTGTGGCCCATTCTTCGCGGTAATTTTT
>JBBSJX010000384.1:0-4110 GCA_038256825.1 Chitinophagales bacterium | reverse complement strand
TTTTTATTTGCAACATTTCTTTTTTAGGTTCCTCGTATAGCAAATCGGCTTATTATGTTATTGTTGATAAAAGTGATTACGAATTACAGGTTTATGATGCCGAAGGATGGCTGGTAACTTTTCCCGTAGTTTTTGGTAACAACGACCTAAGCGATAAAATGGTACAAGGCGACCGCAAAACACCGGAAGGAACTTTTACAATTATTAATAAAAAAGTACATAATAAATGGAGCCGCTATTTAGGGCTGGATTATCCAACCAACGAAAGTATTGAACTCTTTAACCGCAGAAAACAAATGGGACAGTTACCTGCCAATGCAAAAATTGGTGGCGACATAGGCATACACGGTACCTGGCCAAAGGAAAATTATGCAATTGACCAATATCAAAACTGGACATTGGGTTGTATAAGTATGAAAAACGAACACATTGCGCAATTTTATAAATTAGTACCTGTAGGTACCCGGATAACCATTAGAAAATAACTTGCTGCATAGAAAAATAAAAGTACAAGAGTGCGACGCAACTAAAGCGATATAGTAGCAATACCGCCGGGCTCCACCTTCCTCGTCCTTAATTAGTTTTATATCTCCTGATGAATACAAAAAGAAAATTCAGCGTTGCTAATTCGCTGGCTGGCGGAACAGCATGAAAGCTCGTTTTATAACCCAATGCATTTCTTAAGTTAATGACATTGTTATTTGCTATTTTATTTCTATCAGGTAATCAAAAAGCCCTACCTCGGAGGTAATACCTAATTTTTTACGCAAACGGTACCGGCTTATTTCAACACCGCGAACTGAAATATTCATCAGTTGCGCAATTTCTTTAGTCGACAAATTCATGCGCAGGTAAGCGCATAGCTTTAACTCGTTACTGGTAATGCCTGGATGCTTTTCCTTTAAATGAACCACAAAGTCACGGTTTACCGTATCAAAATGCTTGGCAAAATTATCCCACTCTTCATCAACCCTGCCATCTTCGGTAAGCGATCGTATCATTTTACGAAGCTCTACTATGGCATTTTCATCTTTTAAACGCTTGATGGTATGGGTTAAATCAGCTTTTATTTTGGTAAGCAACTCACCTTTTTTTACCAGGTGCATGGCCGAAGATGCTAACTCAGAATTCTTAATATTAATTTCAGCTTCCATTTTTTCGTTGCGCAACATCATGAGTTCGCTCTCCGATTTATTAAGTTCCAACTCGTGTATATACAACAGGTTTCGCTGCTCTTTCTCATACTTTTTTTGCTGCTCCTGAAATTTTTTATGCTGTATCCTGTATACATAATAAAAAATGGATACGGCAACTAAAAAATAAAACAGGTTAGCCCACACGGTTTTATACCATGGAGGTAGCACCACAAAGGAGTATTGTGCTACCGGCGACTCATTACCCAGGTTATTTCTAACTTTTACCTGGAATGTATATTCGCCTGCCGGTAGGTTGGTATATTCCTTTTCGGCCCGTTTGCTCCATTCCGACCAGTTATTATCAAACTCTTTTAAATAATAACTGTATTGAAGATTGGAAAGCATACCATACAAAGGCGTGGAAAAATCAAAATGAATGGTTTTCCAGTTATTTGAAATTTCTGGAATGTTTTGTTTTTCCTGCGGATTGTTCTCGTTCAGATTTTTTGCATAACCGCCATACAACAGGCTGTCATTGTTATCAATTATTCGAACATGGCGAATTTGAACGTTTAATTGAGGAAGCTGCTTTTTATACTTATCAAAATTAATAAGGTAAAAGCCGTTTTCACCTCCAAGCAATATATTCTGCTGGTTTATTGAATAAATAAACTCAAAACCACTCAGCATTTTATCATTTAACTCGGGCAGGTAAATTATTTTGGATTGTTTTTCACTTCTATCAACCACCCCCAATTGCTTTTCATGAATAAACCATATGTTTCCGGCTCCATCCTGCTTTAAGTACCTAATGCTTTGATCGCCCAGTAATTCCCGGTAAAATTCGGAAGGTTCAAAAAGGTCCTTCACTTCATTATAAACATAAATACCTTTTTCGGTGGCAACTACTACATCGTTTATAATTTTATAAACATGGTTGTTTAATAAAGAGGGGAGCCCGTTTTTATTGGTGTAGGTTTTAACTGTAAAATTTCCGTTGGGTGCTTTAATAATTTTATGCACTCCGTGAAATGGATGCGAAACCCAAATACGTTCTTTTTTATCGATTGCAACAAACCGGGAAGATTCATTGAAGCCCGGCACTTGTCCTGTTTGCTTGAAGTTGCCATTGGCATAATCAAAAAACAGCAAGCCTTTATAATTGCCCGCCACAATGGTATTTGATAGCAGATTAGATAACCCTGCAAAATTCCAAAAGCCTGGTTGTGAAGATATTTTTTGGGCGGTTTCACCTTTAATCTCAAAAGCACCTTCGTGATGGCCGAGAAGCAAAATATTATTGATTTCGGCCAGCGACCATGATTGACCATTGGTGCCGGCAACAGGTATAAAATTTCCTTTACTAAAACTTAAATCCTGTAGTAACTGAAATTTTACTGCAAAAACCCCATTTGAAGTGCCTGTATATAATTGATTATTATGTACAATGGCTGTATACCCTGGGCCGTCCTGTAATAAGGGCCGTATATGTTTAATGGCACTGTTGTAAGCAATAAAATCGATCCCGTTATTAAGTCCCAACCACAAATTGCCCTGGGCATCGTAAAAAATACTCAACACATTATTGTCTTGTAAATGCTCTGCTTTCGAAAAGCTTTGCGTAATACTTCCACTTAAATCGGTAATATAAACCCCTCTTGTATTGGTAGCTAAGGCCATTCTTTCCTGGTTAATTACCGTGGCAGCATAAATACGATCGCTTTTAAAGGTGGAATTATTTACAGAGCTTGCAGGAGTTATTCCATCTTTTGATAGGTTAAACATCCCATTTTTAAGCGTTGTAAGGATGGCCTTGTCGTTTGTAAAAGAAAGAATGCTGGTAACTGGATCGTTAGAAGGAAGTTCATTTTTACTACCCACCGGATTCCACTTATTATTTTCAAACAGAAAAAGCCCGTCATTTAAATCATGGGCATATAACTTATTGTTCGACATGCCCATAAACGACCATTCGAACGGGGCGTTAAACCCATGAATGGACCCATTACTAAGTTGAAAAATTTTGTTTGCCGATCGGAAAAAAAGTGAATTATTGAGCGAGACGATATCCCATACGTCGCCAAACGATTTATCTTTAGCTGGTATCAGGTTTGTGAGGGAATAATATTGAAGCCTGCCATTGGATGAAGGCATAAAATAACCAAGCTCATCCTGCCCGCCTACATATATACGGTTATCTTTACCAACTTCTACTGAGCGTACAACGGTTTTATTAGGCAATGGATATAATGTCCAGTTTATACCATCAAAACTTAACAACCCTTCATTATTGGCAAAATACATAATGCCATTTTTATCCTGCCCTATATCCCAGTTCTGGAGGCCGGCATTATAAACATTATTGGTATAATTAATAACTTCCGGAAAACCAATTGTATTCTGGCAAAATAATGTGAAGGGCCAACAAATCATTACCAACAAAATTCTCATCTCTTTTTTTTCACTATTTTGATTGGTGAATGTAAATAATTTGGTTGATGTAGTAATGTTGTAGACAATATATACACTTCTATCAATCATTTACTGTTGTGACGTAGTGTTGAGGTGGTTGTAAATCCTGTTATGTATACTCATAATAATACCTTTAAATCCATAGATTTTCTAACTATAATGATAGTCTGACTTCTACTTTCTTCCCAACTATATTTAATGATTTGCAAATAAATCAGGCTATAAAATAATATTCTTTCTTAGCCTTCAACATCTTTTTTTATCACGAGCTTTTCTAATTTACTGCCAATATGAAAATTATGTTACCCCAATTATTGAGATTTACTAAAATCTTTTATTTAAGCATCTTCTTATTTTTTACCGCTTCATTATCTGTTAATAGCCAAACATTGGTTTGGCAGGATGACTTTTCTGCTGCGACACTCAATCCAAATAGCTGGACTTATGATTTTGGTGATGGCTGCGAAAGGGCATTGTGTGGCTGGGGAAACAGCGAGCTTCA
>JBBSJX010000383.1:0-4135 GCA_038256825.1 Chitinophagales bacterium | reverse complement strand
CTATAAAATGGGATTACCTGGCCGACGAAAACAGGAAAGCACTCAATACTGTTTATAGTAAGTTGCTAACGTTAAGAAAGGTTCCTGATTATCTCCCAACTTTTGTAACCAGCAATATTACATACGACCTGGGTAGCAATTTTAAAAAATTGCAGGTTAATTCAGGTGCATTAAAAATAACGGTAGTGGGTAATTTTGGAGTTGCTGCTGAAACGGGTAATATAACTTTTCAAAACAGTGGAACCTGGTATAATTACCTGCAGGGTGGTACCAGGAATGCAACAGGATTATCGGAGAGCATTACGTTACAACCGGGGGAATATTATGTTTATTTAGACAGGGACCCTACGGCTATGCTGAATGCGCTGCCTTTAAAATTATTATCGTTTTCAGGAGTACGATTAAGTAATAATATTGCTTTAAAATGGGCAACTGTAAACGAAGTGAATGTTCACTATTATGAATTGCAACGCTCAATGGATGGTGTGAACTTTAGTAAAATAAATAATACCGCTGCTATAAATAAGCAATCGCAACAACCTTTTTACTACTCCTATAACGATAAAGATCTTACAGCTATAAATGCAGGTACTAAAATATATTATCGTTTAAAAATGGTTGATAACGACGGTGCCTTTTCTTATTCATCGGTTGCGCTAATCAATCCATTAATTTCCAAAACAAATATTTTATTGTATCCAAACCCGGTAATTGGCTCACAGGTTTATGTAAGCTTTGATAATGCCATTACAACACCAACAAGCATTAGCGTAACTGATATAACCGGAAGAGTGTATGCAAAGTATACCGTAAGCAGGAGTGATTACAATAATGGTTTTTTACCCATTAATGTAAACACCTATTCAAACGGCGCCTACTTAATTAAGATTGAATCAAAGGCTGCAACAACATTGAAGCAATTTATTATTAGCAGGTAATTTTTTTAAAACTAAAATTTAGTAATAATAAAGTAGCTGAAATGCTTTTTAGATATTGCGATTATTTCCAGTATTTAAGAATTAAAGATTTGCTATCGTTTTATAATTTTTATGTATTGCCGAAATATAATGTACTGTACAAGAGTGCGACGCAACGATGTTTCATTAATAATTAAATGCCCGGTACACAAAAAATATTTTAAGTATTTATCTTTTTAATCCCCTATAAGAACTATAAAAATTTTACTGATTTTTTTAAACACAATTTAAGATGATGAAACGATTGCTTTATGCTTTCATTCTGCCCCTGTTACTATTTGTACAGGCAAATGCGCAGGAAAAAATGGTTACCGGAAAGGTGACTAATGCTACAGATGGATCGGCGGTTGCCAATGCCTCTATTATTGTAAAAGGAACCGATGCAGGAACACAAACCGCTGCCGATGGTACTTTTAGAATTGCTGTTGGTACTGCTAAAACTTTAGTTATAACCTCAGTTGGTTATGGTACGCAGGAAGTTGCTATTGGGCAGGGACCAGTTAACGTTAGCCTTAGCAGAGCAAATGCCGCATTGAGCGAAGTAGTTGTTATTGCCTATGGTACCCGCAAAAAAGGTGACCTTACCGGAGCTGTAACTTCAATTTCAGCTAAGGATTTTCAGAAAGGAAATATCGCTTCGTCTGAACAATTATTGCAGGGTAAAGTTGCCGGCTTGCAGGTTACATCTGGTGGTGGTAGTGCAGGTGGTGGAAGCCGTATCCGCATCAGGGGTGGTGCTTCACTTAATGCAAGTAACGATCCGTTAATTGTTATTGATGGCGTACCGGTAGAAGGTAACGGAATTGCAGGATCTGCAAATCTGTTAAACACCATCAACCCTAACGATATTGAATCGATGAGTGTTTTGAAAGATGCTTCTGCAACTGCTTTATATGGTTCAAGGGCAAGTAATGGTGTAATTATCATTACTACAAAAAAAGGAACTTCAGGAAGGGTTAAATACAACTTTAATACACAAGAATCGTTGAGCGTTATTGGCAAAACTGTTGATGTGCTTACCGGCAATGAAGTGAGAGACATTATTAATGCAGATGCTACAGCAACTGGAAATAATGCGTATAAAAATTTACTGGGTACTGCAAATACTAACTGGCAAAACGAAATTTACCAGAAGGCCATCAGCACCGACAATAACTTAAGCGCCAGTGGTAGCCTTGGGGGTATTCCTTTTCGTGCTTCGCTTGGTTACTTAAATCAAAAAGGTATTTTAAGAACCGATAAGTTTGAGCGTGTATCCACTTCTTTAAACCTGACTCCAAAGTTTTTTGATAAGCATTTATCGGTAAACGTTGCAATAAAAGGAGTACAAACCAATAACCGTTTTGCAAATGGTGGCGCTATTGGAAGTGCCGTTTCTTTTGATCCAACACAGCCGGTTTATGCAAGCAACAAATTTGGCGGTTATTATGAGTGGTTGCAGGCTGATGGGAAACCGATTGACCTGGCTGCAAGAAATCCTTTGTCGTTACTTAATTTAAGAAACAATACCTCAACAGTGAACAGGTTTATTGGTAACGTTCAGTTGGATTATTCACTGCATTTTTTACCCGACTTACATGTTTTAGTAAACGTAGGTATGGATAATAGCAAAGGCAAAGGAAACGATAATATAGATTCAACTTCGGCAACCAATTATAAAACGGGTGGAAGAAGAACCTATTATGAGCAACAGAAAATAAATACCCTCGCTGATATTTCATTGTTCTATTCAAAAGAGATTAATGCGATTAATAGTAAAGTAGATGTTTTGGTTGGGCATAGTTACCAGGATTTTGTAACAGAAGTAACCAATTTTCCCGCTTTAAGTTATAGAGCTATAGTTGATCCTGCCAAGCTTAATAAAAAGGATACAATTGCAGGTTCGGAACCAACCTTTTTAACGGACAGGCCCGAGTATAGATTGGAAGCTTATTTTGCCCGGGTAAACTTAACCATTGCCGACAAATATTTATTGACTGGTTCTATACGTCGTGATGCCAGTTCAAAATTTGCCAAAGAAAACAGGGTGGGTTATTTTCCAGCATTTGCTGCAGCCTGGAAAATGAAGGAAGAATTTTTTAGAAATTCAAATGCTGTATCTGATTTAAAATTGCGTGTTGGTTATGGTATCACCGGTCAGCAGGATGGTATTGGTTATTATTCCTATTTGCCCCGTTATTCTCAAAGTAATTCTTCAGCAACTTACCAGTTTGGTAACACGTTTTATAATTTTTTACGTCCTGAAGGATATGATCCAAATATCAGGTGGGAAACAACCACAACATCAAACGTAGCGTTGGATTTTGGATTTATTAATAACAGGATTTCCGGTTCGGTTGATGTTTATTTTAAGAAGACCAAAGACCTGTTAAGTACGGTGCCTGTAGCCCCGGGAGGAAACTTTGTTAACCAGATTACCACCAACGTTGGTAACCTGGAGAATAAAGGTGTTGAGTTTACATTGAATACTGTTCCGGTAAGGAATGCAGATGTAACATGGGAATTTGGATTTAACTACACTTATAATAAAACAAAAATCACCAACCTGTTAAAGCAGAATGATCCCAACTTTAAAGGAATTGATGTAAGCGGTATTGGTGGCGGAACAGGTAATACCCTTGGTAAGTTTGCTGTAGGGTATGCTCCGTATATTTTCAATGTTTATAAGCAGGTTTATGATAAGAAAACAGGTATGCCTATTGAAGGATTGTATGAAGATTTAAATCGCGACGGGCAGGTAAACAACGATGATCGTTATTTTTATAAGAAACCTGCACCAGATGTATTGCTTGGAATTAATACCCAGGTTCAGTATAGGAAAATGTCGTTGGGACTTGCAGCACATGGTTCGTTTGGTAATTATATATACAACAACTACAATTCTGGTAGTGGTGTTATCAGGTCAGTAAAAAATCCATTGTCGTTTATTGGTAATGCTTCAAGAAATTACCTGGCTACCGGTTTTAACAATAACCAGATGCTTAGTGATTACTATATAGAGAATGCTTCATTCTTAAGGTTAGACAACGTAAATTTTGGATATAATGTGGGCAGGGTATTACGCGATAAAGCCAGTTTAAGAGTAACCGCGACTGCTCAAAATTTATTTGTGATCACAAAGTATAGCGGGTTAGATCCTGAAAATTCAAATGATTCTG
>JBBSJX010000382.1:0-4145 GCA_038256825.1 Chitinophagales bacterium | reverse complement strand
TTTAAAACAATAAGGTTCGGTTAATTCATATTCTATTGTATTATACCAGCTTTGGTTTTATATAGCGGCATTGTTGCGTCGCAATCACTTCATCTTTTGTACCAATGGCATCGTTTTTAACTATTAAAATGTAAAGGAATACGTGCAAAGTTTAAAAGAAAGTAAGCTGCATAAATAACTAAAAGTAAAAGAGTGCGAACCACCAGAAGTCGGTCAGGCTGCAAGCAAAGCATCATAGTATTAAGGAGCTGGGTCAACAAAAATACCAGCAGGTTTATTTACTTACAAACTGCAAAAACAATTAATTAAAATAATAATACGGAGTGCCCATTATGCTTTATAACAGAGACCTAAGTTGGTTAGGTTTTAATTTTCGTGTGCTACAGGAGGCTGGCGATGGCCAGGTACCCTTGTATGAAAGAATAAAATTTTTGTCAATTTTTTCTTCTAATCTCGATGAGTTTTTCAGGGTACGCTACCCATCGGTTTTTGCGCTTTCGCAATTAAAACCTAAAACCCAGATGAAGGTAAGTATGGGGTTTAATGATGACATTCCTGAAAAAATGCAGGATGAAATTAATCGCCAGCTCAATATTTTTGGAAGCATACTGGAGCAGGAAATTATACCCGCCTTAAAAAATAATGGCATTAATTTTTACTATAAAAGCAACCTACGTCCCGGGCATTTTAAAGAAGTAAGAGAAATATTTTTATCTAATGTGCTGTCGTTTATACAGCCCATATTGCTGGAAGGAAACATCAGCCAGAAGTTTATACCGGAGAACAATCATTTATACCTGGTAGTAACCATACGCTCGGCCGATAAGGTAAGTATAAGAAATGCCGTAATAAACATACCATCAAATAAATTACCCCGGTTTTACGTGCTTACCCCAATTGATGGTGAAGAGTATGTGATGTTTATAGACGATATTATAAGGGAAAACCTGGTGTGCCTGTTTCCGAAATCTGAAATAACCGGGGTTTATAGTATTAAATTTAACCGCGATGCCGAGTTACACCTGGACGAAGAATATAGCGATGACCTTTTAAATAAAATTGAAAAGCAATTGCGTAAAAGGGAGTTTGGTCCCCCCTCCAGGTTTTTATACGAAGCGGGTATGCCCCGCAATGTGCAGTTGTTTCTTGCTTCCGTTTTTAACCTGCAGTTTGAAGAAATGTTTGCCGGTGGCCGCTACCACCACCTGAGCGATCTTGCATCTTTTCCATCATTTAATAAAGACCTTAAATACCCCAGGCGTAAGCCCATCCCTATTGCTGACGGCTTGAATTGCGGTGATATTTTTGACATGCTTGATCAGCAGGACGTACTGCTGCATTTTCCCTATCACAGTTATAACCCCGTGTTATCGTTTTTTAACCAGGCTGCAATTGATGCCGATGTAACGGATATTTATATTACCCTGTACCGGGTTGCCGCCGACTCTCATATAGTAAATGCACTAATTGGCGCCGCTAAAAACGGTAAGCGGGTAACAGTGTTTATTGAGTTAAAAGCACGGTTTGATGAAGCCAATAACATTCGCTGGAGCAGGCAGATGAAGGAAGCTGGAATAAAAATGATTTACAGTGAACCACACATAAAAGTGCACAGTAAAGTGGCCGTAATTAAAAAAGGTGATGGATCAAATACTGTAAGCTACGCCCTGCTTAGTACGGGAAATTTTAACGAGATAACAGCCCAGTTTTATACAGATCACCTTTTAATGACCACTGATCCAAACATTATTGATGAACTGTTGCAGTTGTTTAAGTTTTTGCAAAAAGAGGAAAAAGATGTTACCAGGGGAAAAGTAAAATTTGATAAACTGCTGGTATCACAGTTTAATATGAACGAAAGATTTGAAAAACTGATTGAAGGTGAAATGACAAAAGCCCGGTTAGGCCAGGAAGCATTAATAAGAATTAAGATAAACAACCTTGAGGAGCCAAATATCATCAGTTTAATATACAAGGCGAGCCAGGCGGGGGTTAAAATTTTAATGAGCGTTCGGGGTATATGTTGCCTTATACCAGGTATAGAGGGTTTGAGCGAAAACATTACAGTAAAAAGGCTGGTGGATAGATACCTGGAACATACCAGGTTATTCATTTTTGGTGCAGGCGATCATGCGGATGTATTTATGGGTTCTGCCGATTGGATGACACGAAACCTGTATCACCGCATTGAAGTGGTAGTAGCCATAAAGAACCTGGGCATTAAAAAAGAATTGGTTGATTATTTTGAATTGCAGTGGGCCGATACGGATAAAACCGTAGTGCTTACATCAACCCTTGAAGCAAAAGAAATTGAAAACGACGAAAATAAATTAAACGCACAGGAAGCAATATATGCCTACCTGAAAAACATCCATGAAACCATTTAAGAAAAAATTAAGCTTCTCGTTCGTTAATAAGTATAGGTTTAAGTTAATCCTCTATATTTCTTTTTTCTGGACTTTATTAGACCTGGTTGTAGCCTACACAAGGGAAACTCCGGCCTATTATTCGCTGCCCTTTGCATTGGGACTGCGGTCGTTACTGGTTTTTTTGATGAGTGTTAGTATAAACGTTTTACTGGTATTCAGGTTAAAAAAACTGTTCAGGCATTACTCGCTTTGGCTAAGTTTTTTATTCAGGAGCCTTATTTTATTAGGCGCGGCCTACATTGTAAATTTCCTGATTCATGCTACCCATATCATCGTAATCCAGGGGTTAACTATAAAAGAAGCATTCTGGTTATATGGTGCAGATGCGTTTCAACCTGAATGGCTTTTTCAGAAAATTTTGTATTGGATGATTTTGTTTGTGCTCACCCAGTTAATTATTGAGGTAAATGAAAAATATTCGCCAGGGGTTTTTATGGATATTATGATGGGGCGCTACCTGGAGCCGAAAGTGGAAAAGCGAATCGTGATGTTTATCGATCTGAAAGATTCTACCCCCATTGCAGAGAAACTGGGCCATCACCTTTATTTTAAATTTATACGTGAATTTATTTACCAGATTTCCAATGCCCTGATTGAATACGGGGGTAATATTTACCAATATGTAGGTGACGAAATTGTAGTGTCGTGGATATTTGAACCTAAAAATACCCGCAAGTGCATGGATTCCCTGATAGTTGCCCGCCGAAACCTCCAAAAAAATAGTGAATTATTCCGCCGTAAATACGAAGGTATCATTCCGGAGTTTAGAGTGGGTATTCACTTAGGTGATGTAACCGTTGGTGAAATTGGGGTAATAAAAAAGGATATTGCCATGAGTGGCGATACAATGAATACTACGGCTCGCATCCGCAGTGCCTGCAGCGAACTCAATCAAAAGTTTATTGTATCAAAAGAGTTTCTTGAAAACATTGACCTGAAATCGTGGCAAACAACCAACTTAGGCGTGGTTGAACTTAAGGGAAAAGAAAAAGGGTTAGAATTGTTTTCGCTGAAAATATAATTGGCCGCAGTTTATGTGCTTTAAGCAGACCTTATTTATTCCCTGTTTAAATGTTGCCAGATGATATCATAAACATCAATGGCCTGAAGGTTTTCACCTTCATTTTTATTGGTGATCAAAACAGGATGATACTCCTTTTTTACGTTTACGCTACCATGCGAACCTTTAACCAGGGTTGCATCTAAGGGAATAACATCCATCACATACCTGAACCCTGCCTTTTTACGCAACAATTTATAGCCTGCCCGCGCTTTACTCGTCATAAACATTTCAACAGGATCATAACCAGGCTTTTTGTGAATATCCACGCAGCGGGCATAGTCTGGAGCAACTGAATCATCCAGCCAGAAATAATAGGTAAACCAGCTTTGCTCATCAGCCATTACAACCAGATCTCCCGCTCTTTCATGATTAATATGGTAGGCCGCTTGTGCTTCCCGGTCTAAAACCAGCGCAACTCCCGGAACCGATTTCAATATGGATTTCACCTTTTCCGTTACCGAATTATCATTTATATAAATGTGGGCAACCTGGTGGTCGGCTACAACAAAAGCTTTGGATGCGCCCGGATCTAAAAGCTCCAATCCTCTTTCAACCCTGATTTGCAAAAGGTCGTGCTGGCGAAAAACCCGGTTTAAATGTATAGGGTTATTTACCGGTGCTATACCATATTCTGATAGTAAAATAACTTGAGC
>JBBSJX010000381.1:0-4150 GCA_038256825.1 Chitinophagales bacterium | reverse complement strand
TTCTGGTAATCGTTTTGTCCGGGCTCCTGCGCAGTTGATGAACCGGTGTTATGACAACTTGCTAGTAAGAAAAAGGCTGTAACGGCCATAGCTATTCTAAAATTTTTCATTTTTTATTGTTTGGTGGTTTGTTTGTGGAGGCAAATATAAACACGTCTCTGTTATTACCAATAGGCACCAGTGATGTATTGTAATAATTAAAAGCACTAAACGCTCACACTTTAATTGTTAACGGGTATTATTTAAAATGCTGCTCATTGGTTTGCAGTTACAATGGAGCGTCGCAAGAATGTATCACATTGGTAAAGTGCCGGTAAAATAAAAGCCACTCAAATTGAGCAGCTTTATTTAAATATTATTTTGTGTTTATTAATATTAACTATTCATACTTGCCAAAAATTCCACGTTATCCTTTGTGCCACGCATACGGCGTAAAAGATCATTCATAGCTTCTTCGGTATTCATATCGTTTATGTACAAACGCAAAATGTTCATACGTTGCAGGGTTTCCCTGTCAAGTAATAAATCGTCGCGGCGGGTTGAAGACGAAACCAGGTCGATAGCAGGGAAAATACGGCGGTTGGCCAGGCGGCGATCCAATTGCAATTCCATATTACCGGTTCCTTTAAATTCTTCAAAAATCACCTCGTCCATTTTTGAACCTGTTTCAATAAGCGCGGTTGCAAGAATGGTAAGCGATCCGCCGTTTTCAATTTTACGGGCGGCTCCAAAAAACTGCTTTGGCTTTTGCATGGCGTTGGCTTCAACACCACCACTTAAAACCTTTCCGCTAGATGGAGCGACGGTATTGTGTGCCCTTGCCAAACGGGTAATGCTATCCAATAATATTACCACATCGTGGCCGCACTCTACCAGGCGCTTTGCTTTTTGCAATGCAATGGTTGATACCTTAACGTGTTTTTCTGCCGGCTCATCAAAAGTTGAAGCGATCACCTCGGCACGTACACTGCGCTCCATATCGGTAACTTCCTCGGGGCGTTCATCCACCAATACTACCATCAGGTAACACTCGGGGTGGTTGGCAGCAATGGCGTTGGCAACTTCTTTCAGCAACATTGTTTTACCCACTTTTGGCTGGGCAACAATTAATCCACGCTGGCCTTTACCTATAGGAGTAAACAGGTCCATGATGCGGGTGCTGAAGTTATTTGATGTAGTAAACAAGTTTAATTTTTCGAAAGGAAACAAAGGCGTTAAATAATCGAATGGTACACGGTCACGTACTTCATCGGGGCCTTTGCCATTAATGGTTTCAACCTTTAACAGCGCAAAGTATTTTTCACCGTCTTTTGGTGGGCGAACAGATCCTGCAACCGTATCACCTGTTTTTAAACCAAATAATTTTATTTGTGATGGTGAAACATATACATCATCGGGAGATGACAGGTAATTGTAATCGGATGAACGTAAGAAACCATAGCCATCAGGCATCATTTCCAAAACGCCTTCGCTTTGTATTACGCCGTCAAATTCTATATTAAAAGTTTGTTCTCTGCGTTGTTGGTGTTGTTGTTGAAAACGTTGTGGTTTTTCGCTAACAACCGGTGCGCCGTCCAGTGATTCAGCAGTATCCGTTTTTTTCTGATTGTTATTTTGTTGTTTGTTACCGTCTTCGTTTGCTGCATTTTCAGCAGGCAAATCGTTTACGTTAGCGGGTGCCGCTTCTTCAGCTTCGGTTTCTTTGGATTTTGTTTTACGTCCGCGCTTAGCGCCTTGCGTATTTGAATATTTTTTGGTAGCAGGCTCGTTGGTTTCAGCCGGTGTTTCTGTTGAAGCTTCAGGCTGCGCTGCTTCTTTTACCGACTCAGTCATAACCTCTGCTTCATCGGAATTGTTAGCTGTATGTGTTTTTACAATGCGTTTACGTTTTCCTTTTTCAGGCGATGCTTCTTTTGATTCGCTGGCAGCAACGGCCTGGCGATCCAAAATTTTATAAATCATATCCTGTTTTTCTAATTTTTTAGCATGGGGAATGCTCATTTGTTCTGCAATGTCCAAGAGTTCTGGAACAAGCATGTCGTTCAATTGCGAAATGTCGTACATAAAAAGTTTTGATAGTTAATCTCAAAAGGATCCAGTTGTTGAATGGAAATGTTTGATGAAATTGAAAAAGGGAAATCGAAAAAATTGACTAACAAGTAAATGAGTGGTAGTTTCTTGTCAGTATTCTTCTGCAAGTTTACGTTACAATTTTTATTTTCAAAAAAAAATACTCATTTAACTCATTTTCGTTTTCTTAAGGTTTATATTTTTTTGTTTTTGGTAGTATGGCCACCTGGTAATTCCGGGCTAAAATAATTTTGAAACTCGTCTTTCGGATTGTTGTTAACAATTAGCAATAACGGGGATTACCTGGAAAAATTGTAACTAACAATGGTTATAATTCAAATTATACCTTTAGAGCCATTTGATACCAGTACATGAATTTATTATTGGTTTACTACAGTAGAATGGCGGTGTTGTGATTAAATTAAGACTTTAAGAAACTTATTGGCAGATGGTAAAGTTACGAAAAGCATTTTATACAAAGTACAAGAGGTGCAAAATTCGTTCCATGGCAAAATAACCTGTAAATATGGCTGGTATTGCTTTACAGCCTGCGCATTACCGTTTGTTATTTTTTATGTGTTAATCTATTTTTTAAATATTAATATGGAAAATAGAAGCAGACTAATTAGCCCGGAAATTTAAAAACCCAACCGGTATCAGTTGAGTTTTTGAAATAAGCATTATATCGTTTATTGAAGTTTTGTTGCGACGCTCCGTTCAACTGCATCGCTTTGGTGATCTTTTTATAAAAAACCTTGATTGATGTATGTTGAAGCAAATAAAAAAAAGTGCAAACCGCCGGTAGTCGGTCAGGGCTGTAATTAATGTTTAATTGTAAGGGTTGCGCCGGGTTCATTCATTTTAAAACAAAACTAATGTTCAGCGTCGTATTTTTTTTCTGCATCTTTTGCTTTTGCAAAATCAAGTACTACACCATTTATGCAATAGCGTAAACCTGTTGGTGGTGGCCCATCTTCAAAAACATGGCCCAGGTGCGATTTGCACCGTCCGCATTGCACCTCGGTACGTTTCATTCCAAGTGTATTATCGGGAGTATAAATGATAGCGCTTTTGTTTACGGGCTCGTAAAAACTTGGCCAGCCACAACCACTTTCAAATTTTGTATCGCTTTTAAAAAGCTCGTTACCGCAAACAGCACAATAGAAAGTTCCAATTTCTTTTGATTCCTCGAACTTACTGGTCCAGGGCCTTTCGGTACCTTTTTGTCGTGCTACATAATAAACTTCGGGCGATAATATTTTCTTCCACTCATCCTCGGGTAAAACCACTTTAGAAGTATCGGTAACCGAATAATGCGGATTGTTTTTGCTAGTTGTATCCATTGAGGTTTCTTTTTTAATTGGTGTTTGAGAAAAACATCCCTGGCAAAAAATAATTGCCAACAAGCAAATGCTAATAAACTTCATATACATAATAATACAAATTTACGAAGCAAATAGTTGGATGGTTGTAAGTGTATAAAGCTTTAACAATGAAGGTTGTTATTGATAAAACTACTATCCTAACAAACGTTAGTTAAACAAATTTAAATTGCCAACCCTTATATTTGCCCCTCATTCAAGCTAGTATAGCAATATGTTTAATATCATTCTGTTCGGACCTCCAGGCAGTGGTAAAGGTACACAAAGTGAAAAGTTGATTTCGAAATATGGCTTAAAGCACCTCTCAACCGGTGATTTGTTAAGAACCGAAATCGGCGCCCAAACTCCATTAGGGATAGAGGCAAAAAGGTTTATGGATAAGGGACAGTTAGTACCAGACGAAGTTGTAATTGGAATGATAAGTACAGCCCTGGATACCAATCCCCTGGCCAAAGGTTTTTTATTTGATGGTTTTCCACGTACCGAAACACAATCTGAAGCGCTTGATAAGCTTTTAAAATTGAAGCAAACTGAAATTGGAGTTGTGTTAGCTTTAATTGTTGGCGAAGAAGAATTGGTGAACCGTTTATTAAACAGAGGTTTAACCAGTGGCCGTAGTGATGATAATCATGAGGAAGTAATAAGGGAACGCATAGCCGAATACCATAGAAAAACCTCGGCTGTGGCGGATTATTACA
>JBBSJX010000380.1:0-4182 GCA_038256825.1 Chitinophagales bacterium | reverse complement strand
AGCCAAAAGGTGGAGCGATGGATGAGGAAGCCCATTTTTTTCCGGCATCAATAGTGTAAAAAAAGTTGTTGTATTGGTTGCCGAGTTCTTTGTAGTCTCCGCCAATGCAATAAAACTTATTCATTTTATCGGTAGCCATGGAGAAGGTGCCGGCACTTGCAACGCCCTGGTTTATAGGAATGTTAACCGATTTGTTTGGCTTACCTTTTCGGCCCATCATAATTAAGTTTGATGTGCTGCCGCCTGTTACAAAAGCATAATCAAAATCAGGGTGGTTTAATAAGGCAATATTGGTTCCGCTTGCCGAAAAAATGGCTTCGTTATTTTGTGCCGGGGGAAGCTGGTATAAAGGATCGGAAGTCCAGGTATTGCCCCCATCAAAAGTTCGGATTACATAAAATAATTTTTTACCTGCCTCACCTATAACTAAAGGGTCGCCAATACAAATACCTTCCAGGTTATTTTTAAAATGCATTGCATCTAAAAACATTCCGTCCTGTTTTTTTTCAAAAGTTTTTTTCCATGTTTTACCACCGTCTGTTGTTTTTAAAATATAGGCTGGGTTATCAATCGCCATAATTACTGCAATGCTGCTATCAAATGCTTCAATATCCCTGAAGTCATTTTTTTCAAAATCCTTAACAACCATCCATTGCCAGGTGGCGCCGCCATCCACCGAGCGGCCAACAGTGCCTTTGCTGCCACTAACCCAAATAACGTTTTCAGATGGAATACTCATTCCCCTGAAACTGGCATTTACCTGGCTGGTTACAGGTTTAATACCAATGTATTTTTGGGGAGAACAGCCAACAATTAAAACCATTAAAACAGCAATGTATATTTTATTAAACATGGAGGTAGTTTTTGCGAAGATAGGTTTAGCGGTTGCTATTGATGAGTGATAAGAAGCAATCTGTTATACTTTTTATAATATATCAATCGTTTAAGTTAGTGGTCTCCCTATACTTTTAACAGGGCTATATAAGCATACAAAAAGATATGCTTTACTTTTGGTTAACCTAATATTATTGAAATGAAATTGTTATTTATACCACTTCTCCTCATCTCGCTTGGCAGCTATGCACAATGCAAAACGTATAAGCTCAGTCAAAACCGCGATACAATTAATTGCACTGATGTAAATGATTTAAAACAAGGCAAGTGGGTTGTAAAGGTTGAGGGCCTTAGGGGTGAGCCCGGTTACGAAGAAGAAGGAATATTTATGGATAGTAATAAAGACGGTTTTTGGCGGGTGTATACAACAATGGGCGATCTGTATGCAATTGAGCGTTATCGGTGGGGACATAAAGATGGTATAAGTCAGTACTTCAGCATTATGGGTTTATTACGGGAGGAAAGCTGGAAAGCGGTCAATCCAAAAAATCCTTACGATACCATTGAAGTGCACGATCCTATTGATCCCTATAAAGTTGAAATGAAAGTGGTTAAAATTGATGGCAGCACGGTTAAGCATGGTTCCTGGAAATATTATGAAGGTGGCCTAATTACTAAGCAGGAAAATTATTTTCTGGATAAACTGGAAGATCCCTTTAAATCGTTGATGGCTGGCGGTAATTCTTATGTAATAGATACTATTCCGGGAATAAAGAAACCCGCCGGACCAAAAGAGAAGCCTCAGGCCGTTTTAGATTTTGAAAAAAAGAACAGTGGTAAAAAGAAAGTTAAGGTGATTGACGGAAGAACATTTTAAATTTTTATGAACCAGGCTTTAGGTTATTAATGTAGCAGCCGTTGCGTCGCACTCTTGTACGGCAGTGCTATATTCATCAATTCCTTTATAAAAGGCTCTTAACCTAATACCTGAAAATTTCAACTAAAGCAATAAAAAAATGCACCCATTTAGGTGCATTTTTTTATAAATAGGGTTATTTATTTGCTTTATTAAAAAAGGTTCTGAAAAACAATACCTGGTATTTTACTGCATTTGCCCAGTAAGGCCAGTCATGCTTTCCCGGGCGCTCAATATAATCGTGCGGTACATTTTGTTTTAGCAATTTATCGTGCATCCGCCTGTTTACATATATAAGGCGGTCTTCGGTTCCGCAGTCAATAATCATGGCTATGGAATCTTTCGGGTACTTATCAATCACATTTATAGCAGACCAATCCTTATAGTATTGAGCATTGGTATTGGTATCGCCTAAAATCTTTTCCATGCCATAACCCCTTATATAGCTAACATCAAGGGCGCCGCTCATACTGCCGCAGGCGCCAAACTTATCGGCATGCCTGTAACCTAAAAACAGTCCTCCATGGCCACCCATACTTAAACCGGTAATAGCACGTGCATTTCGGTTAGCAATGGTTCTGTAGTTCGCATCAATATAATCCGGAATTTCTGTTGATACATTGGTTTCGTAACGGCGGGTTAGATCTACGGGGCTGTCAAAATACCAACTGTCAAAAGCACCATCAGGGTTTACAATAATCAGATTATTATCATCAACCAGTTTTTGCATTCCTGCCACCATAGTGCTCCAGTTGCTATAACTGCCACTATAGCCATGTAACAAATAAATTACGGGATACCTTTCGGTTTTACCTGCATAATTAGTTGGTGTAATAACTACGCATTTTACTTTTTTAAACATGCTGTTACTATAAATCTGTATGGTATCTATAGCAGCAAACGATTGTAGCCCACCTAACAGGGCAATCGTAATAATAGCAAAATATTTTTTCATAAGGCCTGACTGGTTTAATTTGTTTTTGAATGAACTAAAATAATTGATTTAGTTAGATTGATTACTGATAATTTTTAAAATGGCATCACCTATTTCCTGTGCAATAAGGGTTGGTTCCCGGTTACCATTAATAATTAAGATATTTTCCTTGTCCTTTAATTTTTCAAAAGCTTCATAAAACTTTTGCTTTACGTTTTGCAGGTTTTCCAGAGTTTCATATAAATCGATGGACTGCCGGTTTTTGTTTATCCGCTGCATGCTTACTTCGGGGTCTACATCAATAAACACATTAATATCGGGGCGAAGTATAGATGCACTCATGGCATTGGCATTAATCACCCAATTCATACTCATATGTGTGCCCTGGTACGCATAGGATGAAAAACAATAACGATCGCAGAGTACGGTATAACCGTCTTCTATTTTTTTTACTATTCCTGTCTCTTCGTTTAATAAATGATCAAGGCGGTCTGCTACAAATAAGCCGGCAATGGTTCTGTGGTCGGCTTTAGTGGTTCCCTGTAATATTTGCCTGATCATTGTGCCAATGGGACCATCAGTAGGTTCAAATGTGGGATGCACTTTTATACCTTCCTGTTCAAGACGAGTGGTTAGTAATTTTAGCTGGGTACTTTTTCCACTCCCATCAATTCCCTCCAGGGCTATAAATAAATTTTTCTTCATTGGTTGTATGTAAAACCTGCGTTCAATAACAGTATTTGTTTTACCGTAATAGTTAATAGCTGCGAAAAGCTGTAAAAGTACAAGTGTGCGACGCAAGAATGTTTAATACGATTGTTGCCGCCTGGCCCATAAAATAAATGTTGCGGATAATTTGTATATAATTTATGATGATTACCAGCCAAACGATACATCCTTAACCATGTTCTTATCAAGGCTTTCGATAACAGGACAGGTTAGGGCGGCTCTTTCTAAAATGGTGCGTTGTTTTTCATCTGTTTCAAGGCCTTCAGGAAAATGAAACACAACTTTAACACTGCTTATTCTGCGAGGTTCCGACGCCATGATTTTAGTAATATCAACCTTGGTTCCACTCAGGTCTACGTTCATATCGCGGGCCTTAATACCCATGATCGTTAGCATGCAATTGCCTAAGGCGGTGGCCACTAAATCACTTGGAGAAAAGCGTTCGCCTTTGCCCTGATTATCGGTTGGCGCATCAGTTTCAATAACGGTATTGCTTTGTAAATGTGTTGCAACTGTTCTCAGGTTTCCTTCGTAAATTATCTGTGAAGTCATTGTGGTATTTTTGCCTAAATTTACAAGTAACAAACAATATGCAGGTGAAGAAGATAATATTTGTAACAATTGTATCGGTTTTGTCGTTGGCCGCAGTAGCCCAAAACAGAATGCCAACCGAAAAAGAACTGAAGAAAGCAGCAGAAAAAGAGCGCATCAAAAAAATGATTATGCAGGAGGAGGAGGGTGCCATCATTTTTCAGAAGCAGACTGCATT
>JBBSJX010000379.1:0-4207 GCA_038256825.1 Chitinophagales bacterium | reverse complement strand
TTCAAGGTAAACTAATTTTGTCTTTTTTTAAAAAGGGATTTAGTGGGGGTGTATCCAAAATTGTCGCTTTTTTGTTTTGGGACCGGCGGAAATTTTTCATGGCATCTTCGTTGTGTCACTCACTTGTACTAATATATTTCATAGCATCTTTTCTCAAATTGGTTTTTCCATTAATCTATTTCAGCGTCAATCTGGACAGTACTTTTAGCGCTGTGGTTAGATAATATTCTTAATTATTTTTTATTGAGGCGGTATTTTTTATTAACCTTTATGCTGTTAAAGTAGTTATTCAATTCTTCTTCGGTTAAGTTATTGGTTAATTCAAGGGGAACATCAATTAACTGCATCTGGCTTTGCTTCAACTCTTCTTTTAATTTGTTTATTTTATTATTCAGCTCAGGATCTTTTTCGCCAATTAATGCGTTATCCTGCAAAACATATTCAATGCGTTTAATTGATGAGCGCAATAAGGTAGCCTGGTTTTGTTCGGCATTTCTAACAGGTGCAGAAGCTTCTTTTAAGGGGGTAAGAATTAAACCAACGCTTGGTAATATTAAACCCGTACGTTTGGTTTCATCATTTTTGGATGTTGAGAGTATAGTGCCACTTAATGCAGTGGTTGCCGCTGTAAGATCAAAAGCCGTACGGGTTTTCTTTGTTTTTTTGATGTTTTTATCTATTTGTAAAAAAGTAAACTTCAATTTTAGAATATACGAATTGATTTCTTTTACCAATTGGTTATACTGCAACAAAGCAATGGGATAGTTGAGTGCATTACGAACCACAATTTTTACCTGTGCCGTGTCCTGCATTTTAAATTTTGTTGACCCGATAAACTTTACAACAACCTGTTTAACTTTTCCTGAATCGGTATCTTTTACAAAATCATAATTGGGGGTCCATTTAAATTCTTCGCCACAATTTTGAATGGGTGTAAACTGGCCAATGGGGCTACTAATGGATGTCACAATCCCTTCAATAGGAAAACTGCCGGTTTCGCACATTACCCTAAAATTGAGCGTTTCGCCTTCATCCATATAAACAGTACTATTTACACTGGGCTTTAACTGCGATTGGATGATTTCGGTATTGAAGAATACAATCGTGAAACTGGTATCTATTTTATCTTTTGGGTTGAGCAAATTTTGAACACCGATAGAAACATTATAGTTGTAATCATATTTTAGTTTGCCCGATAAAAAATAGGCCTTATCGGCTTTGAAACTAAAAAAGCCATTGTCTTTATTAATGCGTACACCAACGGGTGCATTACGCATATACCAAAAATAATTAGATGTATTCCGATTGGTTTGAAACTGGTAATTAACAACAGAATCTACATGAACAGAAAAAAAAGGATTGAGGTTTATAATGCGTAGCGTGGTATCCTCAATTATAACGGGTTTTGGAATTGTATCAATAAGTGCAGGAAGGGTATCAGTTAGGGGCGGTTTTATTATTGTATCCTGCGAAAATACCAATAGGCAACTTAATAACAGTAAGCAGGTAAAACTTAACTTCTTCATGAATAGGATGCATAACGTGGTGAACTGCAATATTAAACTTTTATGAACAACTGAACCTGTTACAGCTTTCTAAAAAATGAATGAAAGATTATTAAGTAAGGTGCTTTGTTAATAATGAAGAAGTTATTCATTTAATAGTTGGATAATTATTCAGCTCTTAATGCTATTAATTTTTTCCTGTTGCTTTTACCACTAACTGTACAAGTGTGCGACGCAACAAAAGCTTAATAGTTAGGTAATGCCTGCTACCAAATTATCCTTTCAAATATTTACCTGGTTAAACAAAAAAAACCCACCTGCAAACGCAGGTGGGAACTAAACCAACCTATAACTCACCATCTTTTACTCTCTTAATTCAATTCGTTTAATGCATATTGGTATTCACGCTGTGGCTGGTTAGCATAAACTCCTGATATGATGGCGCTGCTACCTGCATTTTTTAAAGCTTGTTTTAATTGGTCAACACTTGAAACACTGTTGTTGTTAACCTTGGTAATTATAAATCCTTCCCTGATTTTTGTCTGATCGGTTAATATACCTGGGCCAAGTTGCTTTACTACAACTCCCGATTGAAGATTTAACTTAGCTGCCATGCTATTGTCCAGGCTTTCGAAAGTGGCACCCAGTTGTTCAATCACCTGCTCTTTAATGCTCTCGTAGGCTCCTGAATTACCCTTTAATGTTACGGAAGCATTTTTTTCGGAACCGTTGTGTACAAAGGCCAGGGCAATTTTATCGCCGGGGCGCAGTGCTGCAATACGGCCTACCATTTCTGTTCCGGTATTTACGGCCACACCATTTAATTTGGTTATAAAATCACCTTTTTGTATTCCTGCTTCTTCAGCAGCGCTGCCTTTTGCTACTTCCATAACAAATATTCCATCGCCCTCGGCCACATTATATTTTTTACGATCTTCTTCACTCATCTGGTCGCTGCCAAACATTACACCCAGGTAAGCTCTTTTAGTACTACCATATTTTATTATATCGCTCACAACTTTTTGCACCAGGTTACTGGGTATGGCATAGGCATAACCCGCATACGATCCTGTGGGAGATGCAATGGCACTGTTAATTCCTATTACATCACCTTCGGTATTTACCAATGCGCCACCACTGTTACCGGGGTTAACCGCTGCATCTGTTTGTAAAAAGCTTTCTACAGGAGTACTGCTTTGGCGGCTGTTTATGCCCAGGCTTCTTGACTTTGCACTAATGATACCCGATGTTACGGTTGTTTCAAGATTTAAAGGATACCCGATGGCTAAAACCCACTGACCTAATCTTACTTCATCAGAATTTGCAAAAGTTAAAAACGGAAGATTGCTGGCTTCAATTTTAATTACTGCCAGGTCGGTGCTGGGATCGGTACCTATCACCTTTGCCTTGTAATCTTTTTTATTATTAAGGGTTACCATAATTTCATCTGCACCATCCACCACGTGGTTATTGGTAACAATATATCCTTCGGCATTTATGCTAACACCCGAACCCGAAGCCCGTTGTTGTGGCACTTGACCCTGGGGTGCCCTGTCGCCAAACATATCACCTGATCCATCTCCAAAAAAGTCTTTAAAAGGATTATTTTCATTTCCCCTGCCGGAAACCATTTTTGATTTTTTTATTGTTTTAATATGTACAACGGCGGGAGCTGCCTTGGTGGCCGCTTTTTCAAAGTCTACGGCTGGTAAGCTTGTTGTTCCGGGTATGTATGAGGCGAAACTGGCATTATCTTTTTTAGCATTACCAGGTAAGTATTTAGCTAAAGGCTGGTGTTTCTGGTATTCGCCATATCCCACAACACTACCAATAGAAGTAGCTGCACTAATGAGTACAATAGCTATAGATTGTTTAAATTTCATGGTTTGTTTTTTTAGTTTTTCTGATTATTTATACAATCTTACCACCCACTTCTGTAGCGCTTCTGAAGAATTTTGTAAACAGGGTGTTAAAGAGGGATAGAAGTAAAAGGTGAAAAGGAAAAAGTAAAAAGTAAAAAGGAAAAAGGAAAAAGGAAAAAGAACATTTTTATGGGCCAAAGCGGTAGAATAATAATGAAGCTTTCGTTGCGGCCTGACCGACTTTTGGCGGTTCGCACTCGTGTACCTACCGTGTGTACGCATCTTTTTTTTATCTTTTGCTCTGTAAGAGCACCCTGTTTATAGAAACCATTCACAAAACAATATTTAAAGCTCCGTAGGTGCTTCCTAATACTTGTTATAGGAGGCACCTACGGAGCCATGGACTTTAAATTTCAAAATTTGGCTATAAATAGGATGCTCCTCCAGAGCAAAAAAGCAGTATTTGTTATAATATTTTTAAACTACACCAATTGTGTACACACGGTAGCTCGTGCACAGCATAACATTATTCAGCTACATTGTAAAGCGTAGTATTATTGCTGGTATTTAAAAAGATAAATGTTTAATGAAAATATTAATTATAGAAGACGAACCCGGGCTGCAGGATTCAATAAAACAATATCTTGAACACCAGGGTTTTGTTTGCGAGGTGGTTGGAGATTTTACGGCGGGAATAGAAAAAGTAAAATTATTCGAGTATGATTGCGTGGTGGTGGATATTGGCTTGCCTTATGGCAGTGGGTTGGACATTGTAAAAACCCTGAAGACCATTGAATCAAAAGCAGGGATTATTATCATATCAGCCAAAAATTCGTTAGA
>JBBSJX010000378.1:0-4209 GCA_038256825.1 Chitinophagales bacterium | reverse complement strand
TTTTTGGGCGAAGTAGTAAAAAACCGGAAAGCGGTTTTTGAAGAAGATTTTGTAAAATTTAGTGGAATTGTGGTTTTGGCCTTTGTGGTGTTCTTTTCATTTGCGAGTACAAAGCTGCCTAATTACCCCATGCCTTGTTATCCCTTTGCCGCTATCGTATTAGGTAGTTATTTATCAAAAATTGTTACCCGTACAATAAACATTAAAAAGTACCCGCTTTATATATTACTGGGTATTTTATTCATACTGCCCATTGCAGGTTACCTGGCAATTAAACAGGAAGCCGAAGCCGGGTACATTAGCTGGGTTGCATTATTGTTATTAGTTGGCCCCATCTCCTTTTTATTTATACTTAGCTACTGGAATGCCTGGCCGGTTTTTAAAAAACTCATTGCTATATTAACAGGCTGGTCGGTTTTTAATATAATGGCCCTGCATACCGTATATCCATTATTGTACAGCCAAAACCCCGTACAAAAAACATTGCCCATTGTAAAAAAATACCCAACCATTTTTTCTTACGAAATTTATAACCCCGGGTATAACTTCTACCTTAATACAAACATCAAACGTTTCTACTCTGTTGATAGTTTACAGGCAGCAATGGTTAAAAATCCCTCGGCACTCATCATTACCCGAACCGACTTTGCTGAAGCTTTAAAACCGTTGAATTTAAAACCAATTGCACAACACCACGATCTATTTGAATCACCCACCACCATTTTATATGTTAGCAGACCGCAGCCTTAATTATACATTTTTTAAACGTGCAGCTTTAGCAAGCTTTATTACCGGTGCGGCCATTATTGTGTTGTCGTTTTATGTTGGCAAAAACAATTTTTTCCTATTACTCAATAACGACCTGGGCGCTGCCGGCGACTTTTTTTTTAATTATTTTACCTATGTGGGCGACGGCTTACTTTGGATCATCTGGTTAATCGCAATAATCAAAAAACGCAAAAACCTTTTGCCTTTACTCATCGCATCGTTTTTACTCACCACCTTATTTACACAAATAAGTAAGCAGGTTATTTTACCCGATGAGTCACGGCCGCTATTAGCCATTGCCGACCAAAGCCTGGTGCATTATGTAAAGGGCGTTACCGTTCACTCAATAAACAGCTTTCCTTCGGGCCATACCGCTACCGCCTTTACTTTTATGTTGTTAATTGCTTTAATGGTAAGGCGGCCTGCACTCATCGTTGCAGGTTTTATTGCCGCCCTGGTGGTTGGGTATTCACGCATTTATTTAGGCCAGCATTTTCCGCTTGATATTGGCGCCGGTATTATTGTAGCCGTTTGCTCCGTTAGTTTATCCGTGTTCATCCAGCAGTGGTTCGACAGGAAACGTAATAATAAACTGGCGGGTTCAACAGTAGCCGATTAAACAGCAAGCTTACCTTTTCAATCTAAAAATTGTAATAATTTTTTTTGGGTGTTTCCAGCATTGGTTACCTGGGCATCTTTACTTGCGTCGCACTCTTGTACTTTCCATTTGTACTCATCTTTTTTTTGTTTGTTCATTTTGCTCTGTAAGAGCACCCTGTTTATAGAAATCATTCAAAAACGATTATCTAAGCTCCGTAAGTGCTTCCTGATTACTCAATAATAGGTGGCACCTACGGAGCCGAAGAAATTCAAATTCAGATATACTACAAACAGGATACTCCTCTGGGAGTACTTAGCAGTTTTCTATTTATTGAATTTAAATATCTGAATTTCAAACATTGTGTAAATTAAGTAGCTCGTTAACACCCGGCAAATAAAGCCGCCACACCCACAAATTGTACACGAGTGCGACGCAACAAAAGTTTGGTAAAGTTCAAATGCCTGCTACCAAAAACCAGTTAAACTTTTAGTAAAAATTCAATTAAAATACAATAGCCTGGAACTGCTTTTGAGCAGCCCAGGCTATTTTTGGTCAGGTAAAAAATTTTTTAACCTGACCAAATTTTAGGGAACGGATAAAAAACTACCTTAAGTTACAGGAATTTTCGCAGCATGTTCACTTATCCATTCCTCAAACGATTTTAATTCAGGATTTAACTCCTTTGAAAAGGCTACACTTCTTTTACTATTAAATTCCTCGTCAAAATCATGATAAAACTGAAACATATTTCCCAGGTCCTCTGCACCGGGAAAACCAAAGCCGCGATAAGTATCAAAATCTATTTTTTGATACTGTACCTCTTCGCCCATGGCCTGGGAAAACGCGGCTGCAAATTCATCGCCCGATAAAATACCTCCTGAAATACCCACTGTTTTATTTATAAACTCAGATCCTTTTTTAAAAATCCCATAGGCACATTTGCCAATATCCTCCGCCGCAATGCTGGCCATTTTTTTATCACCTAAGGGAAGCGAAAGCGTCAGTTTTCCATCGGGGCCTTTTTTGGGTCCCATGCCAAAGTGAATAAAATTATCCCAGTAAAACGAAGTGAGCAAAAAGGTAGTGGGCACACCTAAGTCAGTAAAAAAATAATTGGATTCACCTTTAGCATCAAAGTGCGGCACTTTGTATTTCTCCATTAAAGTAGGCATACGGTTGTCCTCCAGGTCAATATATTCACGGGTATCTTCCAGGGTTGACCATATTACATGTTGCAGGTTGGCTTCTTTTGCAGCCCGGGCCATATTTTTTGCCTCTTCCATTTCTTTCTCCGGCGAAAAATGGGTCCAGAAAAAGGTAACAAAGTAGGCACCATAAGCACCATCAAGGGCACGTTTAATACTTTCAACATCATCAATATCGGCCTCCACTAATTCGGCCCCTTTGCCTGATAGTTCTTTAGCCTTATCAGACTGAGTATCCCGGGTAACAGCCCGAACTGAAAATTCACTATCAGGATCATTTAAAATAGCATGGGCAAGGCCGCCGCCCTGGGCACCTGTGGCTCCAAAAACCACAATAATTTTTTTGTTTGACATTTTGTAAAATTTTAGTTGGTTAGAAAGACAAATGGGTTGATTGAAAAATTTAATGGCTTATTAAGTTAATACATTTTATTAAGGGTAGTTTATAACTTAAGCTAAGCAGGTGTTTTTCTTTGCTACTTTTTTAAACCAGGATTAAACTTTGAAGCCTCCAATATTTAAAAAAACGTTTTGTGAAAACAACATGCATACTGAATTGCGTAAATTATTGGGTACTTACTTTTTTTTACCTCCCGGCTTCGATCATAATTAAAATTTTTAACAATAAGCATGAGCATATGTTTAAAGAGACTTTAAAAAAAGTTCGCTTAAACGCTTAAAAAACCATTAAAATAAAAGGATGCATTCTGCAGCTACACTACATCCGGTAATACATATCTTTAATGTTTTTAAAGCATCAAAAGCAGTAGCCTGATTGTCTATACTATCTCACCACTTTTACAATACCCTTATAACGTTTAAAAAATATAACATGACAAAACAAAAGGAGGACAGTGTATTTGCCATTGCGAAGTTGCAAAAGGCATTTTTAATCTTTCCTTTAAGCTTACTTTTTTTATTCTTCTCCTTCAGCACCTTTGCTGCCGATATAGTGGTTCGGGGAAAGATAACTGCCCAGGATGGCAAACCGGTTGATGGCGTTTCCATTATTGTAAAAGGTTCCAATACCGGAACTACCAGTGATGGTGAAGGAAACTTTATATTAAAAGCGGTGCCCGAAGGTGCAACCCTTGTTTTCACTTCGGTTGGAATGGAAACACAGGAAATTAAGCTTACTGCGGATAATAAACCATTAGCCATAGTTCTTATGGAGGATGCCAGCCGTTTAAACGATGTTGTGGTTACAGGTTTTCAACGTATAGAAAAAAAGAAATTTACCGGTGCTGCGGTTACGCTAAGACCGGATGAAATTAAACTGGAAGGTGTAGCGGATGTTAGCCGTATGCTTGAAGGCCGTGCGGCCGGGGTTTCCGTACAAAACGTATCTGGAACTTTTGGAAGCGCTCCTAAAATCCGCATCAGGGGTGCAACCTCTATTAATGGTGATAATAAACCATTATGGGTAGTTGACGGGGTTGTTCTGGAAGATATCGTTAACATATCAAACGACCAGCTATCGAGTGGTGACCCTACAACCTTACTGGGTTCCTCTGTTGCAGGTATCAACGTGAACGATATTGAAACTTTCGACATTTTAAAAGATGCCGCTGCAACTGCCTTATATGGTGCAAGAGCGATGAACGGGGTGGTTGTAATTACCACCAAGAGAGGAAG
>JBBSJX010000377.1:0-4217 GCA_038256825.1 Chitinophagales bacterium | reverse complement strand
CATTGCATTTATGAAAAGTAGAATAATAAAAAATTGGATGATGGCCTGTGTTGCTGCAACGGTAGTAACATCATGTGCTAAAAAGCTGGATCTGTTTCCACAAAATGATCTTACCTCGGCAACAACTTATTCAACTGCTGCAGGGTACAAAAGTGTACTTGCAAAAGTATATGGAGGCCTGGCTACAACAGGTAATGCCGGACCTGCAGGTGCTTCGGATATTCAGGGACTGGATGAGGGATCTCAATCGCCCTTCATCAGGGGATTTTTTAATAGCCAGGAATTACCAACTGATGAAGCTGTTGTTGCCTGGAATGACCAAACTATACATGATTTTCACGATTTAAAATGGACCAGTTCCGACCCGTTTTTATTGGGGATGTATGCCAGGCCCATTTATAACATTACCATTGCTAACGAATACCTGCGGGAATCAACAGATGATAAAGTTGCGGCAAGAGGTATTGCAGGCGCCGATGCAACCCAGATTAAACAATCGAGGGGAGAGGTGCGGTTTTTACGAGCCTTTAATTACTGGGTTATGATGGACCTTTTTGGTAAATCAACCTTTATAACCGAGGAAAATAAAATTGGTACCGATCTTCCCGGAGAAATCAGTCGTACGGAATTATTTGATTACATAGAAAAAGAATTGTTGGCTATTGATGCAGAATTAGCGCCGGCAAAAACAATTGAATATGGCCGTGTTGACCAGGCTGCAGCCTGGGCATTGCTTGCCAGGATGTACCTGAATGCAAATGTGTACACCGGAAAGCCAAAGTATACCGAGGCAATAACCTATGCAAAAAAGGTTATTGGTGCAGGTTATACTTTAAGCCCTCAATACAGCACGCTGTTTATGGCTGATAATGATAAGCAAAAAAACGAGTTTATCTATGCTATTAATAATGATGGATTGCGTACCAAATCGTACGGTAATACTACGTTTTTTGTTCACGCCGCTGCAGGCGACGACCATAACGAATTTGGTGTAGGTGGTGGCTGGAATGGCTATCGTGCAACAAAAGGGTTGGCCGATAAATTTGCTGATCTAACAGGTAATACTGATAAGAGAGCCATGTTTACTACTTCAAAATTTGGCACCAGTCCGGCACAAATACTGATTAGTGATGTATCCGTTTTTACAAATGGTTTGCATGTAAACAAATGGAGAAACATACGTAGCGATGGTGGCGCTGTTTCGGATGTAGATCGTGATTTTGCTGATATTGATTTTCCTGTTTTCAGATTGCCCGAAATGTACCTGATTTATGCGGAGGCTGTTTTACGCGGAGGTTCGGGTGGCGATGCTGTTACCGGATTAGATCATGTAAATAAAATTCGTTTCAGGGCTCATGGTAATTCATTTGGAGCGAACGATGCTTTTAAAATGCTGTCATCTGATTTTAATCTTCAAAGCGTGTTGAATGAAAGAGCCAGGGAATTGTATTGGGAAGGCCACCGTCGTACAGACTTAATCCGTTACAACCAATTAACCACTGCGGATTATTTATGGCCATGGAAAGGTGGTGTAGCTTCAGGAACAGCAGTAGATGCAAAATATAGGTTGTTCCCTATTCCTTCAGCAAACATTACAGCCAATCCTAAACTTACCCAAAATCCTGGTTATTAATCATTAGAAAAAATTTCTTATATGAAACAAATTTCAAAATTATTGCTCTTATCTACCTTAATGGTAAGTGCATTATGGTCGTGTAAAAAAGATGAGGTGAAGATCTTTTTGGAAAACAGTACACCACCAGTTTTAACATCATCCGCTTCTGCAACTGCTCCGCTTTCTTTTGCTACAAAAGATGAGGTGTCGCTAAAATTGTCGTGGACCAATCCTAATTATCTTTTTACTACAGGATTAAGTTCGCAGGATGTTAGTTATGAAATACAAATAGATACTACCGGCGCTAATTTTACCAACCCAAAAAAGAAATCGCTTAGTATTAAAAATAATTTAAGCTACACCTTTACGCAAACGGAATTAAACGACTATTTATTAAATACACTGGAATTATTGCCAGGAATGGTTCATAATATGGAGTTCAGGGTAAAATCAACTCTCATCAATTCGTCAGCTCCTTTATTTTCCAATGTTATTAAGATAAAGGCAACCCCTTATGCTATTCCTGCAAAAGTTCAGGTTCCTGATGATGGTACTTTATGGATAACCGGTAGTGCGGTAAATTCCGACTGGGCAAACCCATTGCCATCAACCCCGGTTGACTACGCAACTAAACAAAAATTTACCAAAGTATCCGAAACCGTATATGAGTTAACAGTTGCTATGAAAAGCGGTGGTGGTTATAAGCTCATTCAAAAGCAAGGCGATTGGTCGTCACAATATTCAAAAAAATCGGGCGATGCTTTAGCAGGTGAATTTGAAAAGAAAGATGCCACCCAATTTGATGCACCCGCCGCTTCGGGAAACTATAAAATAACGGTGGATTTTCAAACCGGTAAATACAAACTTGTTTTGCAATAAAATATTTAAACGAATTATATGAAAATTATAAATAAAATTGGAATGCTGGCTGTTGCAATAACAATGCTGACCGCCTGCGATAAAGTAGGAGAGTTGCCCTTTTACAGTAACGGGTCAGCCGTTGTTTTAAGTGCTTCCTCTACTACCATTGCTGCACCTCCAACCGATTCACTTAAGCCTGCCCTTACTCTTTCGTGGACCAATCCAAAGTATGCTACGGATACTTCAAGAATGAAATTTGTTATTGAGATAGATTCAGCAGGTCGCAATTTTTCAAAAGCTTATTCCAAGGCTGTTGTAGGAACTTTTGCTTACACTTTTACAGCTAAGGAACTCAATAATGTTTTGTTGGGTTTTGGCTTTAAGTTTGGCCAGCCTTACGATATTGAGGCAAGGGTTATTTCTTCGTATGCAAACAACAACGAGCGCATTGTTGGCAACACCATTAAATTAAAAGCTACCCCATATAAAATTCCTCCAAAAGTGGCCTTACCAACAACCGGAAAATTATATTTAGTTGGTGGCGGTACTTATTTTGATTGGACCAATCCAGCTCAAATGCCTGCTGTTCGCGAATTAACGCGTTTAAACGAAACAACATGGGCAGGTATTTTTCATATGAAAGGAAACGGGGAATATTTGTTACTACCCCTTGCAGGAGATTGGGGTAATAAATATTCAGTTAACGATAAGTCGCTTGCAGGTTTATCAGGTGGTGGAAAGTTTGGTTTCAATCTGAGCGATAACTTTCCTGGAAACTTACCCGGTGGAGATGGTTGGTATAAAATGACCTATGATTTTCAGGAGGGTGTTTTTACAGTGGTTAAAGTAAATAATGCTTTATCCGAAACGCTGTATGTTACCGGCGATGCCACGGGTTCAAACTGGACCAACTCACCTCCTGACGACCAAAAGTTTACCCAGGTTTCAAACGGGTTATTTGAGCTTACCGTTAATTTAACCGGCGGAAAAGCTATGAAGTTCCTGTCTGATAAAGGACAATGGCAACCACAGTTTGGTGGACCCTCTGCAACCGGCGGCGCATTGGGTGCTAACTATGGTGGTGGAAACGATCCCGCTAACATTCCTGTAAATGCTACGGGCTCTTATAAAATTCAGGTTAATTTTTTAACTGAACAATATACAGTTACCAAGCTTTAATATTATTTATTTTATGAAAGCCGGCTACATTTAATGAGCCGGCTTTTTTATTGCTATTTTTTTTAAATACCAGCTTATGTGTTTCATAGCATCATCGTTGCGTCGCAATCACTTCATCTGCAAATCCTTTAGCAGCAAGGCCAGTATTTAATAATTGTAGTAACTTCAAAAGCATTTATAAAGAGGTAAGTTATTTATGAAGGATAATAATAAAAGCTCATAATTTGATAAATAGTACAAGTGAGTGACACAACGATGCTGCCATGATAACTAAAGCTGGTCCACTAAACTTTTAATTTTTTATTGTAAATGCATTGCTGATTTTTAATTACCCCTTATTTAATTTAACTGTGCGCCAACTATTTTTAAAATATCGCTTATAACATCAGATGCAGTTGCTTATACTGCAACAATACAGATTGATAGTATAATGAATGTGGTTCAAATACCTTTAACCAGCCTCGTTCCTTCATCAATGGTTTTATTGCCAAGGCCTTATCCCGGATTTTTGCCGTTGCAGTTTTCCGCATCTATCAGCCAGCCATTTAAATTAGCAAATGTT
>JBBSJX010000376.1:0-4244 GCA_038256825.1 Chitinophagales bacterium | reverse complement strand
TTTTTCAGCATTCTCCGTGGTAATCCTGGCTACTTCTTCAATCGTGGTATTTTTTGCTTCAGCAAGCTTTTCTGCAATAGTCGTTAAATAACTGCTCTCATTCCTTTTTCCCCGGTATGGCACAGGCGATAAATACGGTGCATCCGTCTCCAGCACAATATAACGTAAATCAATATCCTGTAGTATTTCAGGCAATCCCGCTTTTTTATAGGTAAGTACCCCACCAATTCCCAATAAAAAACCCATTTCAATAATTTCACGGGCATATTCCTTAGTATCACCAAAACAATGGAAAATGCCTTGCAACCCTAATTGTGCAAAAGGCTTTACGGTATCAATAGTTTCACGCATAGCGTTTCGGGTATGAATTACTATGGGCAAATCATATTTTAAAGCCCACTCCATTTGTATACTAAAAGCTTCATACTGTTGTGCGGAAAAAGATTTGTCCCAGTAAAAATCCAGGCCAATTTCGCCAATGGCAACAAAAGGCCTTTTGGCCAGCCATCCTTCTACTATCGCCAATTCATCCAGATAATTTTCTTTAACCGAGCAGGGATGCAAGCCCATCATTGCAAAGCAAGAACCTTTATAATCCTCTTCCATTTGCAGCATTGCCGGTATTACCTCACTATCAATTGCAGGTAGATAAAATTTATTTACCCCAACAAGGCGGGCGCTGTCCATCACTTGTTTAATATCATCTTTAAACTCCTGCAGGTATAAATGACAGTGCGTATCAATAAATTTCATACAATAAATATTTTTTTTGACAGTTTATATTAAACCTTTAAAAACACCTAAGGTCAATGTAGCCGCAACCTAATTATTTATATTTTAAAATAAATACACAATGAAAAAAATAAAACTAACACGCTGGGCGTTTATAACCATGCTAACTGCAATCACTGCATTTGGAGCCTGCAAAAAGAGCGACGAAATGAGCCCGGCCGAAAAAACGGAAATAGAATTGACCACGGCTGGTTCGGAGTCCGATGCAGAAGCAGATGTTCTTTATGATGATGTGTTCGATAATGTTATGGGTGTAAACGATGACGTTGGTTTAGGTGGAAGTATAGGTGTTTATGGTCGTTCGTCGGGTACTAATACCAGCGGGCGTTTTGAAGGCACCGATAGTGCCAGGTGTTTTACTGTTACCATTACACCAATTACTCCCGGCGTATTTCCAAAAAAAGTTGTTGTTGACTTTGGTACAGGATGCAAAGGCAGGGATGGACATGTAAGAAAAGGAAAAGTAATTACGCACTACAGTGGGCGGATGGTAGTACCGGGCAGCAAGGCCGTAACAACATTTGAAGATTATTATACCGATAGCACCAAAGTTGAAGGAACCCATATTATTGAAAATAAAAGCACCAGCAACAACCGTGTTTTTTTAGTAAGGGTAGAAAACGGAAAATTTACCAGGCCTAATGGAAATTACATAGCCTGGAGCGGCAACAGAACACGCACACAAATAGAAGGTAATGGTACACCCAACTTTTCAAACGATGATATTTTCAGCGTTACCGGAGAGGCGGTTGGAGCACTTAAACTAAATAACAATATAATTGAATGGACTTCAGCAATTGTTGAACCCGTAATCAGGAAATTTACTTGCCGTTGGGCGGTTAAAGGCCAGGTAAAAATTAAACGAAATACAAGGACAAGCTTATTAGACTACGGTAATGGAACGTGCGACGACCAGGCTACCCTAACAATAAATGGAAACGTACATAACATCACTTTGCGCTAAGCAAAGCTAACGACCAACAGAATAATTAAAGAGTGTTTTCATAGGGTACGGATTAAAAACGGGCTGGGGTTTCTACCCCGGCCCAATTTATTTTAATCCATTAATTTTATAGTTATGAACCCAGCCGCACCTTTATAATCAACATTCTTGCGTCGCACTCTTGTACTAAAGTTTTTCTATGCAACAATTAGTAATCCCGTGCTTCCTTCTTTAAACTTTCTTACTTATCAATTCAACTCATAACGAGCTGAAAGTATAACCCTCCTTACTAAAATATTCCAATGCATTAGGCAACACAAACTCCAACCTTTCATATGCTTTTGCACTGTCGTGAAAAACAATTATAGAGCCTGGCTTTGATTTACGCACTACATAATCCAGGCATTTTTGCGGCTTAAGCTTTACATCAAAATCGCCACTTAAAACATCCCACATAATTATTTTAAAACCTGGCAAAACTAATTTTACCTGGCTGCTTTTTATACGGCCATAAGGTGGCCTGAAAAGATTGCTGTTTATAACCTCCTGCGCTTTTAAAATATTTTCTAAATAAAAGGTATCGGCATTTTTCCACCCGTTTAAATGATCGTAAGTATGATTACCTACGCTATGGCCTTCCTGCTTAATTCTTTCGTAAAGAGTAGGATGTGCTACTACATTTTTGCCTATACAAAAAAAGGTAGCCTTTGCCTGGTAATTTTTTAAAACGTCTAAAACAAAAGGGGTAGCAACTTCATGCGGACCATCATCAAATGTGAGGAAAATTTCTTTTTTTTCGGTGGGCACATCCCATGTTAAATGAGGATACAGTTTTTTAATCCACCGGGGTGTTTTAATAAAATACATACTGCAAAGCAAACAAAATATGTGCAATCAAAAATTCAAAATAATTAAAGTTACATAGTAGCTATGCCGATGAACGGATTGCGACGCAACAATGTTGCCGCGGGTTATACTGCCCGTACCAAAAAATATTTAATCATCGTAAGCAACCAGGTGTATTACTTTACCCTGGTATTTGTGCAGTTGGCCATGTGTGGCAATAAAATTCTTTTGCGCTTTTTCGCTCACTAAAAATTTATTAAGAAACGTTTCCATTTTTTGCCGGGGCAATACGGGTTTACTTTCATGCTGTGCGGTTTGTGCAAGACTGCTTATCATACCGGGAAAAGCGAGGCTGGTAAGATCGGCTAAAGAAAACAATTCGCAGTTGATTATTTGGTTGGCGGTTATGGCTAAAAAACCTGCATAGGCGCTATCGCTATCGCGGTACCTGGCGGTATAATATTTTAGATAGTCATTATAAACAACAGAATCTTTATAGTAAAGCTGGATAAATGGCCAGGTTTCTGAAATCATTTTTGCGCTGGTAAACTGCCGCTCAATTTCTTTCCAAACATCATGCTGCCGCCCCGATAGGTCCATGACTTTTTTTATGTTGATATTAGCTGACCCGCGATGATCAAATGGCTTTACCTTACCATCCCACCGCCCTCTTTCAACACAATAAACTTTTAAATAATCTGAAGTACCGGGTGCACTCATTTTAGTTTCGCCCATCATCCGGTCCTGCTTACCACCGGTTAAAAGATCACCGCTATTAATTACAATGGTTTGTTTATAACTATTACTTACCTGTAGCCAATTAATGTCGGCCCCGTTTTCGTAAATCACCTCCTTAACTTTTGCCTTGCCCGTTGCCATTGCATTTGCCAGAGAGATGATGACAAGGAATAAAATATATAAGGTAGTTTTAAAGGCATCCGGTAAATTAAATTATAAAATAAAAGCTATTCGTTTCAAAAAAAGGCAAAAGCTATCTTTGCCCAATGGAAAAGAAAGTTAGGGTAAGATTTGCTCCGTCGCCCACCGGAGGGTTACACCTGGGTGGTGTAAGAACGGTTTTGTATAATTATTTATTTGCAAAACAGCATGGCGGCGAATTTATTTTAAGAATTGAAGATACCGATCAGGGCAGGTATGTACCCGGCGCTGAAGAATACATACAAAATACTTTAAAATGGTGTGGGCTTGAGCCAGATGAAAGCCCGTTGCATGGCGGCCCTTATGCGCCCTACAGGCAAAGCGAAAGAAAATCAACTTACCGGCAATATGCTGAGCAACTGGTAAAACAGGGCAATGCTTATTATGCATTCGACACCCCGGAGGAACTGGATGAAATGCGTAATAAATTCAGAACAGATGAAAATCCTTCGCCACAATACAATCATTTTATAAGGGACCAAATGCGCAACTCCCTTACGCTTTCAACGGAGGAAGTTGAAACGTTACTGGCGGAAGAAACACCGCATGTTATCAGGATAAAAATGCCGGATAATGAAACCCTCACTTTTAATGATTTAATAAGGGGTGAAGTAAGTTTTAACTCCAGCCTGGTTGATGATAAGGTGTTATTAAAAGCCGATGGTATGCCCACTTATCACTTAGCGGTGGTAATTGATGACTACTTAATGAAGATTACCCACGC
>JBBSJX010000375.1:0-4244 GCA_038256825.1 Chitinophagales bacterium | reverse complement strand
GAGGAAGACAAAAAAAGTTATCCAACTTCAGGACATTCAGATAAATTCATAACTTTTTTAGAAAAAGAATTACAACGCTTCATTGAAAATAAATTTAAAACAAACCAATCCAAAACAATTATTGGAGAATCATTAGGTGGTCTTTTAGCCACAGAAATTTTATTAACTAAACCTAATTTATTTACTAAGTATATAATTGTGAGCCCAAGCCTGTGGTGGAACAATGGTTCATTATTAAACCAAAATTCAGGAATTTTTAAAGAAGCATACAATCAACAAACCGAAGTTTATATTGGTGTTGGTAAAGAAGGGTTGACCCCAACCAAAATTCCTCGGGTAATGGAAGTTGATGCAAACCTTTTAGCAGACAAATTAAAAGCTTCAGAAAGTAAATCCATAACAGTAATATTTGATTATTTGCCTCAGGAAAATCACGCTACTATTATGCACCAGGCAGTGCTTAATGCATTTAAACAATTAAATGATGTTAATAAAAAAATCACGAACCAATAATATGCGCTTTTTTACAAACTAGTTTAGGTGGAACGTTCAAGTAAAAAGAACTGTGCATACCTATATTACTAGACCAGGAAGAAACAGACCATTATTGGTATAAATTTATTGCCGATGGGGGAGCGGAAAGTATGTGCGGATGGTGCAAAGACAAATTTGGATTAACGTGGCAAGTAGTTCCAACCATATTGGGGCAATTGGTTTCTAATACTGAAAAGGACAACGGGTATTGCAGGCATTTATGAAAATGAAAAAGTTTGATATTGAAGCGCTCCAGAATGCTTAACGATATAGCAATTAATAAATTTCCACATAAAAAAGGTGACCCGTTGTCGGGCCACCTTTTTTTATTTATACATTGTATTTCTATACAAGATCAAACCTATCCAGGTTCATAACCTTATTCCAGGCGGCAACAAAGTCGTGTACCATTTTCTCTTGTCCATCTTCACAACCATACACTTCAGCGAGTGCCCTTAACTCAGAATTCGATCCAAAAATAAGGTCTACACGAGTAGCTATCCATTTTTCTTCGCCGGTTTTACGGTCTTTACCAATAAACTCTTTCTGCTCATCGGATGTGGCAGACCAGGTAGTGCCTAAATCCAGTAAGTTAATAAAATAGTCATTTGTTAAAGCTCCTGCACGATGCGTAAACACGCCATGACTGGTATCGCCAAAATTTGTTTTTAATACACGTAAACCACCAATTAAAACTGTTAGTTCGGGCGACGTTAATGTTAGCAGTTGTGCTTTATCAATCAGCATTTCCTCGGCCGAAGTCTTGTGTAAACTTTTGGCATAATTGCGGAAGCCATCAGCAGCAGGTTCCATAGCCTGGAACGATTCCAGGTCGGTCTGTTCCTGAGTAGCATCCGTACGGCCCGGTGCAAAAGGCACCTTCACTTCAAAACCTGCATTTTTTGCAGCTTGTTCAACCCCTGCACATCCTGCCAAAACAATTAAATCGGCAATTGAAATTTGCTTATTACCTATATGGGCATTATTGAAGTCCTTTTGAATGTCTTCTAAAGCAGCTAATACTTTAGTAAGTTGGGCATGGCTGTTTACTTCCCAATAACGCTGTGGTGCGAGGCGAATACGGGCACCATTGGCACCACCACGCTTATCCGATCCACGAAAAGTAGAAGCAGAAGCCCAGGCAGTTGATACCAGTTCCGAAACAGATAATCCTGTTGCCAGTACTTTGGACTTTAAGTCATCAATATCCTGTTCGTTTACCAGCTCATGTGCTACAGCAGGTATGGGATCCTGCCATATCAGGTCTTCGCCTGGAACTTCGGGCCCCAGGTACCTTGATTTTGGCCCCATGTCGCGGTGGGTTAGTTTAAACCATGCTTTTGCAAAAGCTTCCTGGAACTGGCCAGGATTTTCGAAAAAGTTTTTTGATATAGGTCCATAGATTGGGTCAACCTTTAATGCAACATCAGTAGTAAGCATGAATGGTGCGTGTTTTTTATTAGGATCATGTGCATCGGGAATTGTATCGGCACCACCATTATGCTTTGGCTTCCATTGGTGGGCTCCACCCGGACCTTTGGTTAGTTCCCAATCAAACCCAAAAAGATTTTCAAAAAAGTTGTTGCTCCATTTGGTAGGTGTGGTAGTCCAGGCACCTTCCAAACCACTTGTAATAGTATCGCCACCTTTACCGGTACCAAATGAGTTGCTCCAGCCCATGCTCATTTGTTCAATGCTGGCACCTGCAGGTTCTTTACCCATATGTTTACCAGGGTCAGCAGCGCCATGGGTTTTACCAAAGGAGTGTCCACCGGCAATTAACGCCACAGTTTCTTCATCGTTCATTGCCATGCGACCAAAAGTTTCGCGAATGTCCTTAGCAGCCGCTAACGGATCAGGGTTTCCATTAGGTCCTTCAGGGTTTACATAAATCAAACCCATCTGTACAGCACCGAGCGGGTTTTCCAGTTCGCGGTCCTTTGTATAGCGTTTATCGCCTAACCATTCACTTTCCGAACCCCAGTATATATCTTCTGCAGGTTCCCATACATCAGCCCGTCCACCACCAAAACCAAAGGTGGAAAATCCCATAGATTCCAAAGCACAGTTACCGGTAAGAATCATAAGATCGGCCCACGAAAGTTTTTTACCATATTTCTGTTTTACAGGCCACAGCAATAAGCGGGCTTTGTCAAGATTGGCATTATCGGGCCAACTGTTTAATGGTGCAAAACGCTGGGTGCCAAAACCACCACCGCCACGTCCATCACTAATGCGGTAGGTACCTGCACTATGCCACGCCATCCTTATAAAAAAAGGCCCATAATGGCCATAATCTGCAGGCCACCAATCCTGTGATGTCGTCATCACGTCAAAAATGTCTTTTTTCACTGCATCTAAGTCAAGTGATTTAAACGCTTTAGCATAATCAAAATCCTTATCCATAGGATTGGAAAGTGAAGAATGCTGGCGAAGAATATTTAATTTTAACTGGTTAGGCCACCAGTCGCGGTTGCGGGTGCCACCGCCTGCGCTTTTTTGTAAAGCACCACTCGAAAACGGGCATTTTGCTGCACTATTTTCGTTATTAACTTCAGAGAGTACAGAACCATCCGGGGAGTTTGAATTTCTATGTTTTTCCATGTAAATGATTTTAATAGTTTTCTAAGCAAACTTACAGGAACCTTGCATTAAATTTTATCTATATTATTGATAACGGTATCAACAGAAGCTATGTTTAAAAAAAATTGATTTATTTCACTGTTTTTATCAGGATAGAAGGGCAATAAAACGATCACGTAAGGTGCATTTCAATTATCGCTTTATTGTGAGACGGGCAATAGTCCTTTTATGAAGCTTCTGTTGTGTCACTCCCTTGTACCGTATCTTTTCACAGCGGCTTTTCATGTACACTTTTTATTTATCATTCAATGTATTTTATATTCTAATTATTTCTACCATCCTACCTTGCAAATAAAATTTATTAAATGACGGGAACCATCAGGGCTAACATAAAACCGGGAATGCTGGTTAATATTATTTTGAAAAAAGACCAGCGTAGTGGCATACTTACCAAAGGAATTGTGAAAGATCTCCTCACCAGTGCTCCCACACATCATCGCGGTATTAAAGTGCGCCTGCAGGATGGCCAGGTTGGCCGGGTACAGGAAATTATAGTAGAATAGTAAGGAGTTCTGAAATATATTCAGCTTGAAGAGCAAAGTTTTTATATGAATTCATATCACAAACTAATCCCGGCAGGTATTTTTTTTATAGGCGCTTTTTAAACTGGGTTTGAATTTAAACAAGCATCATTTCAAAGGAGCCTGAGTTCCGTTATGTTTTTACAATTTACGCATCTACGTTTTTTCCATGGTAACATTTACAGGTATACCGGTTTGGGTACCGTATAATTTTATCTCTTTAATATCGGCTGGAAGATTAAAGTTATTATCTAGAAGGGCGGCTTTTACTTTCGAAACTACTCTTCCTTTTACTAAAAGAGCATCCATCCCATATTCAAATGTTTTTATCCAGAAATGCACTTTTAAGTTTACAGTACTTACACCCAGGTCGCTGGCCATAACAAAATTTTGGTGCAGCTCATCCTCATAGGTGTCTTTGGCTTCATTAATAATTTGTTTTATCAAATTGATAGCTTCTTCAATATTGTCTTCGTAACCAATTCCCACCATAAAATCAAACCGGAAATAGCCATCCTCAGTATAGTTGTAAACTGGTTTTGTTAT
>JBBSJX010000374.1:0-4246 GCA_038256825.1 Chitinophagales bacterium | reverse complement strand
TTACTACACTCCTTTTTTTGTGTTCTCAAACCAAGTAAACAAATCACGGCTTTGTAGTAGTATCCTGAGGCTGGATACTCAAATCAACTTTACCCTCTATATTTTTTGAAACAGATATGATGTAATTAATAATGTTCGATTTTCCTACTTCATTAAACTCCAAATTGCTGCATTCTAATTTACCACATCCTGATGCTTCGAGCAGGGTAATAAAAACACTTTTCTTTTCCTCAAATGCTTCATTAATCTTTTGCAGTTCCTCCTTCAATTTTAAAACGGGCTTCAGTAATTTATAGGAAATTTCAAGGTCTTTAATCTCTACAAATTCCTTGTTTGCATTTATCTGCATATTACCCTGCAATTCTGCTTCTGCTAAAATAAATTCCTCAATTGCAACGGAGCGCTTATCACGTAAATCAAACAAATGCTTCAACGCATCACTAATATCAACTGACAGATTTTGCTTTTCACAAATTTAATTTATCTAAAGCAGAACTTCAAGCGGTGATACTCATTAAAAACAAGTGGAATAGGGTGTGCTTTACCTTTACAAGCGCACCCTATTCCACTATAAATAAATAAAAAAAAATTACTTCAAAATAGCTTCTATTTTCTCCAAATCTTCATTGCTGAATTTTGGTGCTTCCAGGCTTTTTAAACTATCAGCTAATTGGTCCGGCCGGCTGGCACCTACTAAAACTGAGGTTATTCTATCGTCTTTCAGCAACCACGATAAAGCCATTTGCGCAAGTGTTTGATTACGTTCATGTGCAATATCATTTAGCTGTTGTATTTGTTTAATCTTTTCATCTGTAACCTGGTCTTTCTGTAAAAATCCGGTCGATTTTGCAGCACGAGAATCCTCCGGTATACCATGTAAATACTTATTGGTTAACAACCCTTGTGCTAAAGGCGAAAAGGGTATACAACCCACCCCTTCTTCTTCTAATACATCCAGCAAGCCACCTTCAACCCACCTTTCAAACATGGAGTATTTTGGCTGGTGAATTAAGCATGGAGTGCCCAGGCGTTTTAATATTTTAATCGCTTCAGTAGCCTCCTCTTTTTGATAATTTGAAATACCCGCATACAATGCCTTTCCCTGTTTTACAATCAGGTCCAATGCTCCCATTGTTTCTTCCAAAGGCGTATCAGGGTCCGGGCGATGCGAATAAAATATATCCACATAGTCCAGCTTCAATCGTTTTAAACTTTGGTCCAGGCTCGACACCAGGTATTTTTTCGATCCCCATTCACCATAAGGCCCGTCCCACATATTATATCCAGCCTTGGTGCTTATAATTAATTCATCCCTGTAATTTTTAAAATCCTGTTGCATAATCAAGCCAAAATTTTCCTCTGCCGATCCGGGAGGAGGACCATAATTATTTGCAAGATCAAAATGCGTTATCCCCGCATCAAAGGCAAGATGCAGGATAGCCCTGCCATTTTCAAGCATATCAACATGACCGAAATTATGCCATAAGCCTAACGATACAGCCGGAAGCCGGATACCGCTACGGCCGCACCTCCGGTATTCCATCGTTTCGTAACGTTGTGGATTGGGTGTATAAACCATAAAATGTAATTTGATTGTTTCAGTAAAAATAATGCAAACTGTTTTTGCACCGCCACTATAGTTATCCCTTACAAATCATTTTTTATGTACCAGGCCGCAAAACACCACCCGGCTTCCGTTGCGTCGCACACTTGTACAATTGTAACGTAAATCAACAGGTAATCACTTTATAAATATCCGGCCACAAAAAATCCGGCGGTATCTACCAGCCGGATTTTCTTTTAAACTTAAAATTGTTTTTAAAGTGTCGACATATCAATCACAAACCTGTAACGCACATCACCTTTTAGCATACGCTCATAAGCTTCGTTTATATCCTTAATGTCAATTACCTCAACATCACTTACTATATTATGTTCAGCACAATAATCCAGCATTTCCTGTGTTTCGGGCAAACCACCAATTAATGAACCTGCTATAGATTTACGTTGGAAAATTAAATTGAAGGCAGGTATCTGCGCCGGTGTTGGAGGTGCTCCTACACAAACCATTTTACCATCGCGCTTCAACATATCCAGGTATAAATTATAGTCGTGCTCTGCTGAAACGGTATCCAGTATAAAATCAAAATAATTATGTACTTCTTTAACCTTGTCTTTATCGGAGGTAAGTACAAATTTATGTGCACCTAAATTTTCAGCATCTTTTTGTTTTGAAGGAGAATGGCTCAGCATAGTAACCTCGGCACCGAACGATACTGCCAGTTTAACGCCCATATGACCAAGACCACCCAAACCTACCACACCAACTTTATCACCTTTTTTTACATTCCAGTGTTTCATGGGCGAGTAGGTAGTTATACCTGCGCAAAGCAATGGTGCTACGCCTTCCAGGGGTAACTTATCTGAAATTGTTAACACAAAATCTTCGTGAGCAAGAATTTGCTTGCTATAGCCTCCAAAAGTAATTCCATTACCATCTCTTTCCTGGCTGTTATAAGTACCCGTCCAACCATTTTCACAATATTGCTCAAGGCCTTCCTTACAACTGCTACACTCACGGCAACTATCAACCAGACAACCAATACCGGCAAGATCACCTACTTTATATTTTGTTACTTTATCACCCACCGCCGTTACCCTTCCTACTATTTCGTGGCCTGGCACTACCGGGTACACTGTATTTGCCCATTCATTACGGGCTGTATGCAGATCGCTGTGGCAAATACCGCAAAACAAAATGTCAATCTGCACATCATGTGGTTTGGGTTCTCTTCTTTCAATAGTAAATGGCGCCAGGTGAGCGGTTGCTTCCTGCGCTGCGTACGCTTTTACTTGGGACATATTTGATATTTTTTTGTACAACAGAAATTTTGACGAATAGTTGACCAACTCCAAAAATGGCATTCCATACTTTACAGTATGTTTTGGGGGCACATAATTAAAAGAGTACTCCGCAACGGCTGCCTATTACTAGATACACTGCCGGAAACCAACAAAATAAATCAAAACTTTATCCATCTTTCTAAACTTATTCGATTTTTAAAAAAAAATAAAAGCGTTGGTGACTTAAAACTAATGTTAAACAAATATTACAAAAAATTCGGATTCGCACTTTTTTATTTTTTACTTTATGTATTAGTATTTATTAACACATCTTAAAAATTTTACGATTATGAAAAAATTTACACCTGGCCTAAACTTTTTTAAATTTAATAAGTGGCCCCAAAAAAAAAGCACCTATCGTTCACCTTTAATTGTGCTTACATTTTTATTTCTTTTTTTCACTTTCAGTGGAATTTCACAAAGCAACTTGTTTATTTCAAATTATTTAACTGCTACCGATGAAGTTTTAAACAATGTAACACCACCCTGTACGCCGCCAACTTTTTTAAATAATGGAACTATTGTACTAGACGCTACCTGCGGAAATAATGATGGTAACATCTCCATTATTCCTCAAAGCGGAACCGCGCCATTTATGTATTCAATTGATGGCGGAACAACTTATGTAAGCGGACCAGATGGTGGCCATACATTTTTAAATCTTGCACCGGGTACATACAACCTGATGCTTAAAGATGCGAATGGTTGCGAATCTGATCCTGTTGAAAAAGTAGTTGGAACACAAGGAAATGCACCAACATTCATTAATGATCAAACTATTGTTTTAAATGCAACATGTGGTAATAATGATGGAAACATTACCATGATTCCAACAAGTGGTACTGCGCCTTTCATGTATTCAATTGATGGAGGTGTAACTTATGTGGCCGGTCCCGATGCAGGATATACCTTTCTTAATCTTGCTCCCGGTACTTATCAATTAAGGCTAAAAAGTTCAACCGGATGTGTTTCGGAAATAGTTGAAAGAATGGTTGCAAGCGGATGTGACAGAACATCCTTGAGACCTAACCTTAATAAGGTGAGTAATTTAAATCATTGTGTTACACCTGTAACATTTTTAAACGATGGAACTATTGTACTGGATGCTACCTGCGGCAATAATGATGGCAATATTTCCATTATTCCCCAAAGCGGTACAGCACCTTTTGAATATTCTATAGATGGCGGAACAACCTATTTTAGTGGTCCTGACGCCGGGTATACTTTCGTAAATCTTGCACCGGGTACCTATCAACTGCGGCTTAGGGCTAATGGTTGCGAATCGGATCCTGTAGAGAGAGTGGTTGGCACGCAAGGAAACGCACCAACATTCCTAAACGAT
>JBBSJX010000373.1:0-4262 GCA_038256825.1 Chitinophagales bacterium | reverse complement strand
ATGGTACCTGCTGCATGTGTAGTACCTGGCACTGCACCAACAGCCTTAACTTTTACACCGGGCAATAACTTTATAAACGGATCGTTTACCGCCGCTGCCGGTGCTGATGGTTATTTAACCGTACGGAGCCTGAATGCTACCATTGATTTTACCCCGGTAAATGCAACGGCCTATTCGCCGGGCCAAACTGTTGGAAGCACCAGTACCGGTATAGTTGTTTCATCGGCTTCAGCCAATACATTTACAGCTAATGGCCTCAACCCAAATACTACATACTATTTTTATGTTTTTTCGCTAAGCGGCTTCAACTGCTCAGGTGGCCCTCTTTATAATACCACCAGTTTAAATGGCAGTGCTACCACCACCAACGCAACCAGTGGCGAGCCAACAGGTTATTACAGCAATACCTCCGGAAAATTTTGCGCCGATTTAAAAACCAGTTTAAAAACCATTATTACCACGGGCAACACGCCAAAAAGCTACAACAGCCTGTGGGATATTTACAAAACATCCGACATTAAACCACGCGAAGTGGGTTCAGGATCAACCAATGTAATCTGGGATATTTATTCGGACAAGCCGGGCCCCGCAAACGACCCCTATAATTTTACCCCCGGCACCAACCAATGCGGCAGCTATGGCGGCGAGGGTGATTGTTACAACAGGGAGCATAGTGTACCACAAAGCTGGTTTAACGGTAATACCGGAACCCCCGGCCCTACCACCGATTACCTGCACATTTTTCCTACCGACGGAAAAGTGAATGCAATCCGTGGTAGCTATATTTATGGTGAAGTAGCCACCGCCTCTATCACTTCATTAAACGGCAGCAAACTGGGCTCGTCGGCAATTGCCGGCCTAACCGGGCCCGTGTTTGAACCTATTAACGAATACAAGGGCGATGTTGCCCGTGCCTTTTTATACTTTGTTACCCGCTACCAGGATTTAATGCCCGGTTTAACAGGCGGCTCCAATGGAACCCAGGCATTTGATCCATCAACCTACCCAAGTATTGATGTGCCGTATCTTAAGTTAATGATTAAGTGGAGCACGCAGGATGCCGTTAGTCAAAAAGAAAGAGACCGTAATAATGCCGCTTATGCCTACCAGGGTAACCGCAACCCGTACATCGATCATCCCGAATATGTTGATATGGTTTGGAATAGCAGTTGCCCGGGTTTAAATGCACTGCCTGTTGACCTGGTATTTTTTAAGGGTTTACTGGTGAACGACCAGGTTATGCTAACCTGGCAGGCTACCAACGAGCAAAATTTTGATCGTTTTGAAATTGAGCGTAGCAGCAACGGCACCTACTTTACCTTAATAGGAAAAGTGAAAGCCGCTAATTTGCACAACTATGGTTTTAACGATAATGCCGATGCATTAAAAGGCAGCCGTGTTTACTATCGCTTAAAAAAGATTGATAAAGATGGTAAGTTTAAATACAGCGAGGTATTTACCGTGCACATACCCCACAATACCAAATTTAGCGCGTACCCTAACCCTGCTACCCGGTACATTCAGGTACAAATGAACCGATACATAAATGGCAAAGTAACTTTACAGGTTATTAATGCTATGGGCCACGTTTTACAGCAACAAAATTTTGTTGCAAACGGCAGCACGGTTACCTTAAATACTGCGGGTTTAAGCAACGGTACCTACCTGGTAAAAATGATTTACAATGGCGAACAATACATTCAAAAAGTGATGATAGCCAAATAAATTGTATTACAACTATGCATTAAAAAGGCCCCGCTTGCCGCATTGGCGTTAACTTAATAATTTTTTTTATTGGACGAACAGAAGGAATTCTATTGGACATCGTTGTGTCACTCTCTTGTACCGCATCGTTTCATGCATCAGATCCTACTTTTCGTGGGCGGCTTTTTCAGTAAAAATGCGGTTTTTTTCACCTTAACAAATTAACCACAGAGAAAGCAAGAGTAACTCACAGATAACACAAAGACTAACTCCGGCTTCTCTTTGTGCTTCTTTCTCCGTGACCTCTGTGGTTACTGTTTTACCTTGTTTTCTTATGTGTAAATTTTAGCTGAAACCTAAACCGGTTAAGGATTTCAGTGTGCCCTATTTTTTTTAAGTTGACGCCTATGCGCATGCCGGGGCTTTTATATGCATATAACTTTAAGAGAAGATTTAAAATGTTTATTGTTTTATGAACCCAGCCAAAGGTTATCTATTAAGCAGCCGTTGCAGCCTGACCGACTTTCGGCGGTTCGCACTCGTGTGCATACTGTGTGATCTCATCTTTTTTATTTCCATATCTAACTTAAATTTTGGATAAGAGATATTAACCACAGAGAAAAACAAGAGTCTTTCACAGAGGACACAAAGATTTAACGCTGGCTTTCCTCTGTGCTTCTTTCTTTGTGTACGCTGTGGTTACCTTTTTTTTACGTTAGTTAAATGTGTACACACCATAGCTCGTGTACTACATAACTACCTGCAACAAACTGCGTAAACATTGCCGCCCAATGGTAAAAAGTACAAATGCGTGAACCGCCAGAGGTCGGGCAGGCTACAACGATGTTGCCATTATTAACAACCGCCGGTTTCATAAAAAAAATTACATAATAAACCCAATAATTTAATTTGATATTAATTGTTATTTAATATATTTAAAGGCTAAAACCAACCAGGCTAAGAACATGAGATTAAGTGACTTAGTTTGCCTTTGGCATTTGTAACATGCTGCTGCCTGATACTGGTTCAAGTACTATTATAAGCCAATATTTATTGAAGAAAATTGTGGGAGATGCACCAGCTGCAGCCATTATTTATTTAATAAATATTATACAATGACCACCTTAATTTTAAAGCCGTTGTTTCATAGAAATCTGGAGCGCATAGGGCTTTACTTTGAAAACAACCGCGACCTGGGGATTGCAGTTAAGCAAATTAAAGACATTAAGTGGAGCAAAACCCATGGCTGCTGGCTGGTTCCCTGCCAACGAACGTATTATAATTACATATGCAAAGCGGCGGAGCAAAAGGCTGTTATTAACACTGAATTACTAAAAGCTTACCTGGTACAAAAACAAGGGGTGGTTGCCGACGTAAAAAAACCATTGCATAAATCCACGGTTTCGCTTTTAATGGACCACCCGCTGCAGCCAACAAACCTGGAAGCACTTAAAGCCTATCGCATAAAGTTGGTAACTATGAAATACAGCGAGCAAACCATTAAAAGTTATTGCAACGCTTTTTATAAATTATTGCGCAAACTGGGAGGCACATCAATAAACGCTTTGGATAAAACCCGCATACAGGGTTATTTATTTTGGCTTGCCGATAGTAACAAATACAGCGAAACCAATTTAAACATGGTTATTAATGCCCTCAAATTTTATTATGAAAAAGTGCTGGGCAAAAACCGGGAATATTACGAATTACCGCGACCAAGGACTACCCATAAATTACCCGATGTTTTGGCCGAAGAAGAAATTACGAGTCTTATAAAAGCCATTGTAAATTTGAAGCATCGTGCGCTGATTATGACGGGTTATGCAGCTGGGTTACGGGTGAGTGAGCTGGTGAACTTAAAGTTGTGCGATATTGACAGCCTGCGGATGGCATTGCACATTAGGATGAGCAAAGGTAAAAAAGACCGCTTTGTGCCACTGTCGGAAAAACTGCTTTTGGTGCTCAGGGATTATTATATGGCCTATAAGCCCAAAGAATATTTGTTTGAGGGAACTAATGGACAAGCTTACAGCACCCGCAGCGCACAGGAAGTGATTGCGGTAGCCAAAGCAAAGGCTGGCATTAAAAAGGTAGGCAGTATACATAGCCTGCGGCATACGTATGCAACCCACCTGTTAGAAAACGGAACAGATATCCGGTACATTCAGGCAATGTTGGGCCATAATAATATAAAAACTACCATGCGGTACACGCACATTGCCAACAATGTGATCACAAAAATTCAAAGTCCGCTGGACCGTTTGAAGTTATAGGCCATCCGCGTTTTTCAATAACTGAAAGTTACACGGCAGCCCAAAGTGAGTTTGAAGTATTGAAAAGCGCGGTTATAAATAATTGATTATTAATAAATATTAAAAAAGCGGTTATTTTTGCGGAGATTGATAACCGCGTATATTAACACGTTGTATGGCATTGCAGAACAGCATAAATTAAACCTCTACACAAATGAAAAACACTGTGTGTATCTTCCTTATTATAATAGCATTCTCTTCTTGTAACAGAAATCTCAACAAAGCCCTAAAAGAACTAAAGATGAT
>JBBSJX010000372.1:0-4272 GCA_038256825.1 Chitinophagales bacterium | reverse complement strand
TGGCCGTGTTCCACAGCAACTTAGTTTTATTTATGTAAAAGACCTGGCGGAGCTTACTGTTAATGCTTTGTTCAGCTCGGCAACCGGGGTATATAACATTACTGATGGTAATTGCTACGACCGCTACGAAATGGCAAACATTACCAAAAAATTCTTCGGCAAAAAAACCCTTAAGTTTCACCTGCCGTTCCCCTTTGTTAAAGGCCTTGCTATTTTATTGGAAAAAGGCTATGGCTTTGTAAATAAAACATCCGTTTTAAATAAGGAAAAACTTAACGAGCTAACTGCAATTAATTGGTGTTGTGATATTAGCAAGGCACAGGCCGAGCTTGGTTTTTCTCCTGGCTATAACTTAGAGCAGGGATTAAAGGAATCGCTAAGCTGGTATCGTGCTAACCACTGGTTATAATTTTACCTGTCCGATTATTTATGATACGATTGCACAAAATAATAGCTACAGCAGGAGGAATAGGGTATGTTGGCAAAGGCGGAGGCACTATAGCTGCCATTGTTACCTGTTTGGGTTGGTATTTTTTAATACATGTTGAAAACCCATTTACATGGCAAATTATTATTACCCTCCTGGTTACTATAACAGGCACCTGGTCATCAAATGTTGTTGATGCATTTTGGGGTAAGGACAGTTGTAAAGTGGTAGTTGACGAGGTATGTGGAATGATGATTACATTGTTATTTATCCCAATCGATATTAAATATATTTTTGCCGGATTGGTTTTGTTCAGATTTTTTGATATTGCAAAACCTTTATTTATTAAAAACCTGGAAGCTTTACCAAAAGGGTGGGGAGTTATGGCCGACGACGTGCTTGCAGGTATTTACGCTCATATTTGTTTAATGTTAATCGTTTATTTCCACATTTTTTAAGATGGCAACTTTTCTTAAAGCCAATATATCATCACTCTTTTCCACGGTAGTAGATTATCTGGCTACCATTTTGCTGGTCACCTTTTTCCATTTAGATGCAGTTGTGTCAAGCGCAACAGGAAACGTTATTGGAGGCATCGCAAATTTTTTTATAGGGCGCCGCTGGGTATTTAAATCACGTGAAGACAAAGTGCATGAGCAGGCTTTCAGGTATGTTTTGGTTTGGGTGGGTAATCTAATCCTAAATGCAACCGGTATGTATTTGCTCATTCATGTTGCAAAAATAAATTACATCGTATCAAAGCTTATTGTTTCAATTATTGTTGGTTTTGGGTACAATTATTTTTTACAAAAGAAATTTGTTTTTAAAAAACCAGTTGTTTAATTTTTAAAAAGTAATAATTTTTTAATTTTTGGTTGCCGGCAGGGTGCATCAGGTCAGCTTCTGTTGTGTCACACTTGTACTGTAGCTTTTCATGTCGTCCATTACGGTTTTATATTTATTTTATTAGCCGGTAATAAACAGTTATTTACCGCCATAACCGGTGTTTTACCAAATAAGGTTAAACTTCTTAATTGCGGCTACCATATTTTTAATATAAGTTGCTGCTATAAATTCGATTAACCAGATATTTGCATCCATTAAATCCATACACTTAAAAAAACGATTTTCAGTGTGATACAACCAGACATGAAAAAGCTTTTACTTAGAGATAAGCTTCAATTGGTAATATATAAAATTATTGATCCTTTAGTAAAGGGGTTAATAAAAATTGGTCTTACCCCCAATACAATAACCACCATTGGGTTGTTATTAAATATTGGAGTAGCCGTTATTTTTATTTTAGGAGTTGAAGAAGGTAACCGAGGCGATTTTTCATATGTAGGCTGGGCAGGTGGTTTAATTTTATTTGCCGGTATTTTTGATATGCTCGATGGACAAGTGGCTCGGTTGGGTAATATGAGTTCAACGTTTGGCGCCTTGTACGATTCGGTTTTAGACAGGTATAGCGAAATGGTTATGTTCCTGGGTATTTGTTACTACCTGGTAGGCCACAGGTATTTCATCAGTTCCTTATTTGCTTTTGTTGCCTTAATTGGGTCGGTAATGGTAAGCTATACCCGTGCCCGCAGCGAGGGATTGGGTATACAAAATAAAGGAGGGCTAATGCAGCGGCCTGAAAGGGTAATTTTGGTAGGCGTTTCGGCAATTGCCTGCGGACTGTTTGCCAATAGTTTTGGCAGCGACTATAAGTTGTTTATTCCTGGTATTCGCTTTCACGTTTTTGAAACGATGACGGTTTTTACGCTTCCCATAACAATAATGGCCATTCTTACAAACATTACTGCAATAAAAAGATTATTTGAGGCTAAGAAAGCTTTGGATAAAAGAGATGGGCTTATCTGATAATCAAAAATTTTGAACAGTGGGGCTGTGTTTGGAATTTAAAAATAGTAGCAATCAAAATTATAATGGACCAAACGGTAAAGTCATCCACCTCTTTTCCTGATTTATTTACTTTTAAAGATATTATTGTTACCATCATTATTTCGGTTGGTTATCTATTGATTGCTTATTTACTTGTAGGATATAAAACGGACCAGTTGTTCCTGGTGTTTTTGTTTAACTGCATGTATTATGGCTCTTTTGCAACCCGTAGGTTTATTACGGGTTTTTCAATTTTTATAGTTTACTGGATTGTTTTCGACTTTATGAAAGCCATACCCAATTACCAATACAACCAGGTAAACATCCAAAGCCTTTATAATGCCGAAAAATACTTTTTTGGAATTACACAAGGTGGCAGGTTCTTAACTCCTAACGAATACCTGGCGCTTAATACCACCAGCTTTTTGGATGTTTTAACGGGTTTCTTTTATTTATGCTGGGTACCGGTGCCCTTAATATTTTCGGCTTATATGTTTTTTAAAAACAGAAGGCAATTTCTCTACTTCGCTCTAACCTTTTTTTTAGTAAACCTTTTGGGATTTGTGGTTTATTATATTTATCCGGCAGCGCCGCCCTGGTATGTACAACAACATGGTTTTGTATTTGAACCATTAACCCCGGGTAATAGTGCAGGCTTACAGCGTTTCGACAGGTATTTTAATATTGAAATATTCAAAGGGCTTTATAATAAAAGCTCTAATGTTTTTGCAGCAATGCCCTCACTGCATTCATCGTACCCGGTAATTGTACTTTATTATGGACTGAGAAATAAATTAGGCTGGATGAATGTTCCCTTTGCCACGATTATGTTGGGTATTTGGTTTGCTGCCATTTATACCAGCCATCATTATATTTTAGATGTAATTGCCGGAATTGTTTGTGCTATTTCGGCTATATTATTATTTGATAAAATTTTGCTTCCCAATAAACGTTTCCAGTTATTTATCGGCAACTTTCTTAAAAAAATGGCAGTGGGCGGTAAGGTAGAGGTAAAAGTATAGCACACTGGCAAGTCAGCCTTAAAAAACCAGGTGTTCCTTATTCTTAATCTTTTCGTTGGTGAGTTCTGCCACCATTTGAACCCCGTTTATTGATTTGATTGAGGCGTTGATACCCAAACATTTTCTATCGTCAACAAAATCACCTTTCATTAGCCACAAAAAATCCATGTGCTTAAATTCTGGCAGCAAATATTCTCCATCGCAATGATTGTGGTAGAGGTAATGGTTTAAAACTGAATTGGGCTCAACGTGGTGGTATAAGGAAAAAAAGTACGCTCTTCCCTTTTTTTTCATTTGTAATTCAATGTCGGTATTTAAACGAAAGTTATAACCCAACAGGTTGTTTAGCTGCCAGCAAAACTGGTAGTTTTTAATGGGCGCCATGATACCTAGTAAACGTGTTTCACTAAAAAAATCTTCAGTTAAAGCATTCAGGTCAAGGCGTAATTTCATTAGTGAGCAGGCTTTTAGGTGCCGGTGGTAAGCGCCAAAGTTATTACTGTTGGGGTGTTATAGCAAACGATGCTAATAACTTTAAAAGTATAAAACTTATTAACCCTATTTGGAATTAGCAACCAATTAATGTATAGTTCCAAATTGATGGCATGAAGATTTTTTTAAACATTTTTTTTGGCCATAATTTCAGGTGAATAAAGGAAGTGCGGTACAAGTGAGTGACACAACAATGTTGAGATTAGTTTTAATGCTTGTAAAAAAATAACCTTACAGAATAACTCTTATTTTAAGGCAAGTTTTAGATTTAAAAAACAAAGGGAAGTTCTTTTTCTTCGGTGCCGCGTAAAATTTTAAGGCTGGTTGAGTCGCCTTTTTTAAAACGGCTAAGGGCATTTAAATAGGTATTGATCTCATTAATTTTATGATCGCCTAATTGCAGCAAAATATCACCTGCCTGCAACCCTATTTTTTCGGCTAATT
>JBBSJX010000371.1:0-4284 GCA_038256825.1 Chitinophagales bacterium | reverse complement strand
GGTGTTCAGGTTTAGTTCGCCCCCGTTTGAATAATAAATTTCGGCAGGGTTTTCATCACCGTTGTGCATACGCGATTGAAAACTTACCTGGAAGCCTTTAGAAAGATCATCGGCAGGGCCATAATCAAAAACAGCCGTAATTGTATCCCAGTTTCTGCGTCCATCTTTCCACTTGTAAATGCCACCGTTGGCAACTACGCTACGAGGGTGTTTAAGGCCGGTAAACCAATGTACGGTATCAATTTGGTGGCTCATCCATTGGCCGGGTAAACCCGATGAATAAGGCCAGAACAGACGGTACTCTAAGTATTTTCTGGCATCAAAATCTTCGTAAGGGCGGTTAAGCAAAAAGCGCTTCCAGTCAGTATCTTCCTGTTTTAACTGGCTCACCAAAGCAGGGCGTCGCCAGCGGCCCGGTTGGTTTACATTCCACGATAATTCAACCATGGTAATGTCGCCAAACTTGCCGGAGCGAATAAAATCGTTGGCTGCATGGTAATTGGCCCCACTTCTTCTTTGTGAACCTATCTGTATAATTCTATTGGAAGCTTTTATAGCCTTTAATGCGTTGCGGTTGTCTTCCATGGTTTCGGCAAAGGGTTTTTCGCAATACACATCGCATCCTGCTTTTACAGCTTCAATGGTGTGTTGTGCGTGCTGAAAATCGGCAGTGCTTACAAATACTGCATCCACCAGTTTTTTGCCATACATTTCCTCGTTATTGCGGCACGCTATTACATCATGATCCATTTTTCCTTTCCATATGGCTGCACCTTCTTCTCTTCTTTTATTCCAGATGTCGGAAACGGCAACCACATCAAAATTCAGTTCTTTATAATGGTTCATAAAACTGGGGATGTGCGAGCCTTTATGGCGGTCGCTAAAACCCACCACACCTACACGAACACGATCGTTGGCCCCTATAATATTTCCATAACTTTTGGCGCTGAAACCCATGCCGCCAATTAACAATCCGGCCGATGTGAGGCCGCTATTTTTAATAAAATCTCTCCGGGAATGTGACATAGCAATCTTTTTTTATTTTTTAGTTTACTTAATAAAAGCCACTGGGGCATTTCGAGGAAATGAGCTCTTGTATATAAATTGATGATTTTAAAGTTCCCTGATTTTTATACTTCTGTACGATACATGGTCACCATGATCCTGTATCAATATTCTTCCTTTATCGGCCATGCCAAAGTTGGGGCGTTCCTTAAATTTACTTTTCGATACCAGGTCATTAAATTCGGCTGAGCCACGTACATATTCCAATACTTTGTAACCGTTTAACCAGTGTTCAACCCTGTTATCGGGGTAAACCTTAATAACACCCTGGTTCCACTCGCCAATTTTTTTACGTGAAGCAGGAATTTTTGTTGAAGCTTTAAGGTCGTAAGCGGAGGCCAATGTACGGTTACCATCCCTGCCCATTTTTGCGTCGGGATGTTTGTCATCATCTAAAACCTGGTACTCTATGCCAATGGCGGATCCTTTATTGTTTTCGCTTTCGGTTACAAAATACTTCACCCCGCTGTTAGCGCCTTCGGTTAGTTTAAAATCAAATTTTAATTCAAAAGCGCCATATTTATTAAGCGAAACAATATCGCCGCCATTATCGGATTCTGCACCGGTGGATTTTTGAACGTTTAAAACACCATCGTTCATTTCCCATCCTTTGGTAGGAAATTCACTTTTGTAAGCGCCTTTCCATCCATTGGTGGTTTTGCCATCCCAAAGCAGCTTGTAATTGTTTTTTGCTTCTTGTGGTGAAAGATAATTAGGTATGGTATTTACCACAAAAATCTTGTCGTAAGGAGCAGGTTTTAAATTTTCGGTTTTGATAAAAATGTTTTTCCAGCGAACCTGTTTGCCCGCCGTAGCTTTTGCACCGATGCCGTGTACCTGGAACGCTATAAAACCAGAAGGATCTTTATCATCCACCAGGTGGGCAGTAGGTATGCCGTTAATCCAGGTGCGTATGGTATTGCCAATGGCTTCAACACGGTATTTGTTCCACTGGTTATTTTTAAAGGCTTTTTTTCCTTCGGGATTATTTTCAAGATTGTATAACCAGCCCCTGCCGGCCTCATCGTAAATGCCGCCACTCCATTGCCTGGCCGATGGATCAATTTCAACCTGGTAGCCATGCACCCGGCCATTGTTGTAATCGGCGGTGCTATGACTGCGAATTTGTACACCTGAATTCATACTGGTATCTACTTTCAACTCGTATTCTAATACAAAATCTCCATAATCTTTCTCCGTAGTTAAAAACGAATTGGGTTCAATAGGAACGGTGGTGCCAACCAATTCACCATTTACAACTTCATATTTGGCTTTGCCATTTAATTGTTTAAAACCGGTGAGGTCTTTTCCATTAAATAATTTTTGCCAGCCTTTTGGTTGGGCAAAAGTTGATAGAGATGCTGCTAATAATATCAGCAAGAGCGGGAACCTTTTTTTCATTTTTTTATTTTGGCTTGAGCTTAAATCGTAATCAACCATTATTTGAGATTATTGGCTGTTATTTTCCGGAACAATATAACGCAAGATACCTGTTTAACTATCCTGAACTATTTTATTAAAGGTTATAATTTAATAAAAAAACCTTTTACCTTACTAACTAAACTGTTTTAATATGAGTATATGGGGCCCGCTTGCCGGACGATATGAAACCAAACAGCCACGCAAAATCCTGGCCCTCGATGGTGGCGGAATTCGTGGTGTAATAACCCTGGAAATTTTGGCTGAAATGGAGGAGCAGTTAAAGCAAAAACTGGGTAAAGGAGCTGATTTTCGCCTGGGCGATTACTTTGATTATATCGGTGGAACCAGTACCGGGGCCATTATAGCCGCAGGATTATCCATCGGTATGTCGGTACAAGAGTTGCTTGATTTTTACCTGAACAAGGGTAAGGACATGTTTGATAAAACCTCGATTTTAAAACGCTGGAAATCGCTTTACGAATCGGGGCCACTATTAAAAATGCTAAAAGAAACTTTTGGCGCCGATACCGACCTGATGGTTAGAAAAGGTAAATACAAAAGTTTATTATTAGTGGTTACCATGAACCGCTCAACCGATTCCCCCTGGCCTATAAGCAATAATCCCATGGCCAAGTATAACGATGAAAGTCGTCCGGATTGCAATGCAAATATTAAGTTATTCCAGTTGGTACGGGCCAGCACAGCCGCCCCGGTTTATTTTCCAGCCGAAACATTGCAATGGGATCCTAACAACCCCGAAAAAACCTTTGTATTTGTTGATGGTGGGGTTACCCCATATAATAACCCGGCATTTCTTATGTACCGAATGGCTACCCAGCCGGCTTACAATCTTAACTGGGAAACCGGTGAGGATAAAATGCTGATTGTATCGGTAGGTACCGGTTCAGCGGCATCATCAGGTACTTATGATAATTTACTGGAAGCAGCAAAAGGATTACCGAATAACCTGATGTATGCCATGCAGGTTGACCAGGACATAAACTGCCGCACCGTAGGCCGCTGTTGCTATGGCGCTCCCATTGACCGGGAGTTGAAATATATGATACCCATGGATAGCGAAGGCAATGTTATACCATTAGACCAGGATACTAAACGCCATTTTTTATATGTGCGCTACAATGCCGATTTAAGCCGCGAAGGATTGAACGAACTTGGGTTAGTGGATATAGATGATTCACACGTGCGGGAAATGGATTCGGTTAAATACATAAGCGACCTTGAAACAGTTGGAAAAGCCACCGGCAAGGCCCAGGTAAAAATGGAACATTTTGGAAGTTTTGTGTAGTTTTTATTTTTATGTAGCCAGCTCCTGATTTTCATAGCATCATCCTTGCGTCGCACACTTGTACCGTAAGTTTTATAGAAGCATTATGGTTATCCAATCTTTATTGGTACCGTATTAATCACCATCCTCTTTTGCACTGACATCACTTTTTTTTGACGTGATTTGATGGATTCATAAAAAACAAAAAGTATAAGAGAGTGAACCGCCAGTGGGCGGTCAGGCTGCAAGTAAAGATGCCCAAAGCAATGTAGGCCTTGTCCCAAAAATATTATGAATGTTTTAAATTCAACAAGCTATGAGCAATGTATTTATCGTTCGCCCTTTTGGTACCAAAGAAGGTGTTGATTTTGAAAAAGTAGACCAGGAACTTATTCAGCCTGCATTGCAGCAGGTTGGTATAACCGGCAGTACCACAGCCATAATTGTGGAGCAGGGAAACATAAGGGAAGATATGTTTGCGCAATTGCTGCTGGCCGACCTGGTGATTGCCG
>JBBSJX010000370.1:0-4320 GCA_038256825.1 Chitinophagales bacterium | reverse complement strand
TTAAACCTGCAAAGCACCAGTAAAAAAGTGTATAGCCTGCAGTTTAAGCCCGCCAACATGAGCCAGGTTGTTACTGCTTACCTGCAGGATAAATTCAATGGCACCTCAACGGCTATTAGTATGGTGGATACCACTAAATATAATTTTGAAATAACCGCCGATGCAAAATCAGCCGGGGCCGATCGCTTCAGCATTGTTTTTAAAACTGCAGGAGTGCTACCGATAACCTTTAGCAGTGTGAAGGCTTTAAAACAAAACAATAATATAGCAGTGCAGTGGAATGTTGACAATGAAACCAATGTACGTGCGTACGAAGTAGAGAAATCGTTGGATGGCCGGGAGTTTAAAAAGGTGAATACTACCAAAGCAACGGGTAACGATCATAGCATGATAACCTACAACTGGCTTGATGTGGATGCTTTTAAAGGCGATAACTATTACCGTATCAGGAGCATCAGCCACAACAGTGCAACCGAGTATAGTAAGGTTGTAAAAGTAGCCCTGCAAGGCGAAAAATCTTTAGTGTCTGTTTATCCAAACCCCGTACAGGATGCGATTATTGGGTTGCAATTAAAAGATGTTGCAGCCGGAAGTTACAACCTTGTTTTAACCAATAGTATGGGCCAGGTAGTGGATGTTAAAACCATTAAACATGCCGGTGGCAGCGCAGCCCTTAATATTAAAACGGCAACTTTAAAAAGCGGCAATTATATTCTTGAGGTGACCGGAACCAATTTTAAACAATCAATAAAAGTTTTGGTTGCCCACTAAAAACAATTTAAAGTAGGTTGGTCTAACTGCTTGCCTTAACTACTTTTCGTGCCAAAACGTTTAGTAGTTAGGGCAAGCTCTTTTATACCAATTATTATAATTTTTTTTTTGGTTCCGGCACTATAACAACAGGCATCATCGTTGCGTCGCACTTGTGTACGGCATCAATAAAAGCAACAGCTAAACCCTTGATAAATCCACCTCCAAACTTTCTGCTATAAAACAAATGCAGGTGGATAAGAGATTACAATAAGTGTTGTTGCGGTTAGTACAAATGTACAAGAGTGCGACGCAACTAAAGCCTCACAGGATATGAAATGCCGGGTACCAAAACCCATTTAAATCATCGCAAATTTGCTGACTTCAATAGCTTTGTTAAAATATCCATTATCGTTTAAACTACCTTCGTGTCATATTGTTATATACCTCATGCAATCCATTATTAAGGTTACAAACCTGTCAAAACATTTTAAAGAGCTGGTAGCTGTGGATGGCCTTTCGTTTACGGTGCAGCCGGGTGATGTGTATGGTTTTTTAGGTCAGAATGGTGCAGGTAAATCCACTACACTGCGCATGTTACTTACCCTGATTGAACCCAGCGAAGGAAAAATTGAAATTTTTGGTATGGACCTGCAACGCCATCGCCGGGAAATACTAAGGCAGGTAGGTGCCGTTATTGAAAAGCCGGATGTTTATAAATATTTAACGGCTTACGAAAACCTGGTGCTGTTTTCAAAAATAAGTGGGGGCCCTAAGGTGAGCAAATCCAAAATAATGGATGAGCTGGAATTAGTAGGCCTTCAGGAGCGGGCACACAGCAAGGTTAAAACATTTTCGCAGGGTATGAAACAGCGGCTGGGTGTGGCCATTGCTTTGGTGCACGATCCGCAATTGATTATTTTGGATGAACCTACCAACGGCCTCGATCCGCAGGGTATTGCCGACATCAGGAACCTTATTTTACACCTGAGCCACACACGCAAAAAAACCATTGTTGTATCGTCGCACCTGTTAAGCGAAATTGAACTGGTGGCCAACCGCCTGCTCATTATAGATCGTGGTAAAAAAATGGTTGAAGGTAATGCTGCGGAATTGTTTGATCCTTCTAATTCGGTTATTGAACTGGATACGCTTAATAACCAGCAGGCCTTAGCTGCTATAAAGCAAAGCGAGTGGGCATCAGCATTACAGGCATCGCGTAGCGGTACCATTGTATTAAAAATGAACCGCGAGCAAATACCCTTATTTCACCAGGCGCTTGCTGCCATGCAGGTTCCGGTGGTTTCGCTACAGCCCAGGCACTCGCTGGAAGATTATTTTTTACAGGTAACAACAGGAAAACAACATGTGGAAACTTTTAGGGATTGAACTATTTAAAATATTTAAAAGACCGCGCACTTTTATAAGTTTTGCAGCGGTGGCAGCATTGGTAGGCATTATTCAATTTGGGTTAAAAATGGATGGCGATGCCTATATAGAGTTTATGTTGCGCGATGTATCGGTGTCGTTAGATGTTGAGGGCAACGTACTGAATGGATACCTTATTTGTTATATTATTTTGCAACTGTTGTTAATACATGTGCCGCTGCTGATTACCATTGTTTCTGGCGATCTTATTTCGGGCGAAGCTAATATGGGCACGCTGCGTTTATTGCTTACCAAACCCATTAGCCGTACCGAAGTAATACTGGCAAAGTTTGGTGCAGCAGCCATTTATACGCTGTTGTTATTGGTATGGATGGCCTTGCTGGCGCTGGTGCTTTCGCTGGTTATTTTTGGCACCGGCGACATGCTCAACCTTAAAAGCGAGTACATTGTTCAACTAAAAAGTGCTGATATTTTTTGGCGGTACATCGCTGCATTTGGCTTTGCTGCCATTGCCATGTTAACCGTGGCAGCACTGGGTTTCCTGCTTTCAATATTTGCCGAAAACTCCATAGGGCCTATAGTTGCCACCATGAGTGTTATCATTGTATTTACTATTTTAAGCACGCTTGATATACCGATTTTTAATTCGATTAAGCCCTACCTTTTTACAACCCACATGATTGGCTGGAAAGGCTTTTTTGATGTAAAGGTGAATGCCAGTAACGAAGCCATTATTGGTTCTGTTCAAAACCTGGGGAGTGTATTGAAGGCTGCGGCTATACTCGTGATTCACATCATTGGTTTCCTCGCAGCTTCTATTATAATTTTTAAGAAAAAAGATATTTTGTCATAGTCTTCTTAAAGTTTTTATTGACCAGGGCATTTTAACTACTATAATACTTTTGTTGCGTCGCACTCTTGTACTATTGTAGTTTTTTCAACAATATTATTTTAGCAATGTTATAAGGTAGCTGCCATGTTTTATGAGGTACAAGTGAATGAACCATTAAAGGCCGGCCAGGCTATAACCGGGGCTACATTAAAAATCAAATGCCTGCTAAAAAAAATTGTAACAGGCATTTATAAATAACAGATATGAATTACAACCAGGGTTTAAAAGCAAAGTATTGGAACGTGTGGATTGGTTTAGCATTTTTATTTTTTCTACCGTTTACCGCAACCAGCCAGGACGTAAATGTTTTAGTAAATAAAGTAAAAGCCAAGCTGGATAAGGTAAATGATTACGTAGCAGAAGGAAGGATGAAAACGGATGTGGTGTTTATAAAAGCCCCTGCCGGTAAGGTAAAAATTTTTTACAAACGCCCTAATAAATTTAAGCTTAAGCGCGATGGCGGAATTAGTTTGTTACCAAAAGGCGGAGTATCGGTTAATATGAACAGCGTGCTGAGCGATGGCGATTTTGTTGCGATTGATGCAGGCGAAAGTGTAGTTGGGGGAACAAAAGTTAAGGTGGTAAAATTATTGCCCACCAGCGAAAAGAGCGATGTGGTATTAACAACTTTGTACATTGATGAACCCAACCTTTTAATTAAAAAAGCAACCAGCACTACCAGGGAAAACGGCACTTACGAAATGGAAATGGTTTATGGAAAATATGCTGCCTTTGGCCTTCCCGATAAAGTGATTTTTGCTTTTAATACAAAGGATTATAAACTTCCAAAAGGGATAACCATGGAGTTTGATACCGGTGATAAAAAATCGGACTCTGATAAACTTAAAAATAAAAAGGGCAGGGTTGAAATTACGTATGCTGCTTATAGCATTAACAAAGGAGTAGCCGATTCGGAGTTTAATTAATGATTGGTATTTACGGAAATTAAAACACTTCTATAGAATAACTTCTTTCAAACAGTTCATCGCTTTTAATTACCTCTATGCCTTCTTTGTTTTCAAGCTGTCCATTTGAGTTCACACTATCTGCAATCCCACACCAGGGTTCAATGCATACAAAATCGGCCTGTTTGGTTGACCAAAGCCCCATGTAAGGAAACCCACCAAAACGAACTTTTAATCCATGTGGGGTCTTGTTACTTTTTAGCGTTATGGAGGTGGATTGAAGGTCTTTAAAAACAATGGCATCAGCCGTAAACAAATCTTTTTTAAGTGGTAGTACATCGGTGTTATCGAGATAAGAAACAGGTTTTTCTTCTATTAATCCCT
>JBBSJX010000369.1:0-4327 GCA_038256825.1 Chitinophagales bacterium | reverse complement strand
TGATCTGTGTCCGCCATTAACATGCTGCGCTTGCTGCAATAGCTCTGTTTGCAAAAGTTGAACAGTTACAAGCATATTTTGTATACTTGCTTTCTTCAAAGCTTGTTCCTGTAATTTATTGATCAAAACGCCCACTCTTTCCATGCGATAAGTTACTTTTGGGGGTTATACTTAATTTAATATTCAAAATTACTAACTTCTTAGCTGACAAACACAAGTGTTATATAATGTTTATTGAACCCAATATTTCTGGTGAAAGACGAGGATGGATTGAAGTGATTTGCGGAAGCATGTTCAGTGGTAAAACAGAAGAACTGATCCGCCGGTTAAAAAGAGCAAAAATTGCCAATCTCCGGGTCGAAATATTTAAACCTGCTATTGATGTAAGGTACGATGAAATGAATGTGGTCAGTCACGACTACAATTATATTAATTCAACCCCAATAAATAATTCGCAAACCATTTTATTAATGGCCAGCGATGTTGATATTGTTGGCATTGATGAAGCCCAGTTTTTTGATGATGAAATTATAAACGTTTGCGAAGCCCTTGCCCTAAAAGGCATACGCGTAATTGTTGCCGGGCTCGATATGGATTATTTGGGAAAACCTTTCGGGCAAATGCCCCGTTTGCTGGCCGTTGCCGATTTTATAACAAAATTGCATGCTATTTGCGTTCGATGTGGCAATATTGCCAATCATTCGTACCGAAAAAAGGCTGAGGGTGGCCAGATTTTACTGGGCGAAAAAGATTTATACGAACCCCGGTGCCGCACCTGTTATCATATTGCAATTTAATTTTTTTTGGTAGCCGGCAGTAGATTCTTTGGGCATCATCGTTGCCACGCTCGTTTTAACAGGTGGCATTTCATAGCAACAAACTTAAAATAGTGTTAACAGGTGGCATCTCATTGTAACAAACTTTAATAAACTTTATAATAATCAGGACATACTAAACCCTCTTTACAATCTATTTATTGCCCATTGAATAATATTAAAACCATCACCGCCTTATTTAAAAAAGATTTACTGCTTGAAATACGGCAGCAGTATAGCTTTTATGGAGTGATTTTATACGTTGTATCAACCATCTTCGTTTTATTTCTTGCAATGGGCCACCCCGATAGCGATGTATGGAACGGCCTGTTTTGGATGATACAATTATTTGTGTGTATAAATGCTGTGGCAAAAAGCTTTCTCCAGGAAAGCAGGGGCAGAATGCTTTATTTTTATTCAATTGCCAGCCCCATTCAATTTGTAATTGCCAAACTAATTTTTAATGCTTTACTCATGCTGGTAATGAGTTTGCTCAGTTTGTTTTTATTTCAACTATTAATGGGCAACCCACTTATAAATCCTTTTAAATTTATTGTATTGGTTTGCCTGGGGGGCATAAGCCTGAGTATGGTATTTACTTTTTTGGCAGCTATAGCGGCTAAGGCACAACAAAATGCTGCTTTAATGGCTATCATGGGTTTCCCAATAATTATTCCTCAATTACTGCTGCTAATGAAAATTTCATCAACCGCATTTTCGTCGGTAATACAGGCCGGCCTTGGTAAAATGATTTTACTTTTAATTGGTTTAGATGCTATGGTAGTTGTTTTAGCAATAATATTGTTCCCGTTTTTGTGGAAGGATTAAAAAGTTGGATTGTAAATGATTATTACAATTGTATGTTGTTGCAGGCTAATTAGGTTTCCCTATTTTTGCGTTCTCAAATAAAGCAGGTAAAAGGCCGGGCAATAAGCGTTCGATAACTTTTACCAAAAAAAATTGAACAAATGATCAGAAAATCCTGGTGGAAAATCGTAGCCGTTATTTTAATGGTTTACACCTTCACTGCAGGCTTGCTTATAAAAGTGCCCCACGTTGGCAACCTTTACGAAAGCATTCGAAACATATTTTTCCACGTACCCATGTGGTTTGGAATGATGGTTTTATTTACCGTTTCATTGGTTAATGCTTTAAAGTACCTCAGAAACCCTCTTATTAAATTCGATATATTATCAGTTGAGTATGCTAAAACCGGGATGCTTTTTGGCATACTGGGTTTAATAACGGGAGCAATATGGGCAAATTATACCTGGGGCGAGCCATGGAGTAACGATCCAAAGCAAATACTGGCTGCAATTGCCTTACTTATTTATGCTGCTTATTTTATTTTGCGCAATTCAATTACCGATATGGATAAGCGGGCAAAAATTGCGGCTGTGTATAATGTGTTTGCCTGTGCTATGCTTATACCCACATTATGGATTATACCCCGGATGGTGGAAAGCCTGCACCCCGGCGGACAAGGGGTTGACGGCAACCCCGGAATGAATGGAAAAGATTTAGACCCAACCATGCGTTTGGTTTTTTGGCCTGCCGTTTTTGCCTGGACCTTATTTGTCGTTTGGATCACTACATTAAAAGTCAGGTTCGCGCTTGTAAAAGAAAAAAAATCAGCAAATGCATAATTGGAAAAAAATAATGATAGCCTTTTTTGGCTTACTAATAAATATGGTTGCTGTGGCACAGGACCAGGTAGTTGATAGTACGCAAACAGGTTTTATGCGCAGTAGTGGAAAAATATATGTGGTTGTAGCAGTTTTACTAACCATACTGGCTGGAATTGTTTTTTATATGGTAAGGTTAGATAGTAAAATAAGCAAACTGGAAAAAGAAAGTTAGCATAACAGGGGGGCTTTACGCCTTATAATAAAACTAATTTTTTTGCTGTTAATAATAACAAACGTTTGTAAGCCACTATTAGGTAAGTATTTTACCAGTTTTAAAAATAATGGCTGCCATATATTTTTCTGTACAAGTGAGTGACACAACGATGTTGAGAAAAGCTATATAGTTGGCAACCCAAAAAAAATTGAAATTTTTACAAAGATTATAATAAAAAATTAATACTAAATTAAAACATACATCATGGCAGATCAGGATTATAGTTTTTTTGATAGCGTGACAAAAAGCTTTGATAAGGCAGCTAAGTTTACTACCTGGGATCCGGGAATTTTAGAACAAATTAAAGCTTGTAACAGCGTTTACCGGATGCGTTTTCCGGTACGCACCAGCCAGGGAATTGAAGTGATTGAAGCATACAGAGTACAACATAGCCACCATAAAACACCTTGTAAAGGTGGTATACGTTTTAGTATGGAGGTAAACCAGGATGAGGTGATGGCCCTTGCTGCTTTGATGACGTTTAAATGTGCCATTGTAAACGTTCCTTTTGGTGGGGGTAAAGGTGGTATTAAAATCGACCCTAAAAAATACACTCCGTTTGAGCTGGAAAAGATTACCCGCCGTTATACATCTGAATTAATTAAGAAAAACTTTATAGGACCAGGTACCGACGTACCGGCGCCGGATTACGGAACCGGTGAAAAGGAAATGGCTTGGATTTTAGACACCTATGTTGCCATGCATCCGGGCGAAGTGGACGCTGCAGCATGTGTTACGGGCAAACCGGTATCGCAAGGCGGTGTTCGTGGCCGAAAAGAAGCCACCGGTTTGGGAGTTTACTTTGGCATTCGTGAAGTTTGTAACATGCCCGATATTATGGAGCGTTTGGGATTGCAAGTTGGTTTAGCAGGCAAAACAGTAATTGTTCAGGGTTTAGGAAACGTGGGCTACCATAGTGCAAAGTTTTTTAGAGAAGGCGGAGCAAAAGTTATTGCCATTGCCGAGTGGGAAGGTGCCATTTTTAATGCTGATGGATTAAATGAAGAGGACGTTTTTCAACACCGCAAAAAAACAGGTTCAATTCTTGATTTTCCGGGTGCTGCCAATTATAATAATAATGCAGAAGCATTGGAATTGGAATGCGACATTTTAATTCCGGCCGCCTTGGAAAATGTGATTAATGAAAGTAACGCCGACAGAATTAAAGCCAGGATAATTGGTGAAGCAGCTAATGGACCGCTTACCCCTGAAGCCGATACCATACTTGTAGCAAAAAATGTTTTAATTGTACCTGATATGTATTTGAATGCAGGTGGTGTAACGGTAAGTTATTTTGAGTGGTTAAAAAACCTGAGCCATGTACGTTACGGAAGGCTGGAAAAGCGCTTTAGCGAAAATGTAAACAAACATATTTTAGGAGCAATTGAAGATTTAACCGGCAAAAAAGTTACCCCGGAAGATAAATTATTTATTGAGCACGGAGCCGATGAGGTTGATCTTGTTCATAGCGGACTTGAAGAAACCATGATTACCGCCACCCGCGAAATCATGGATATCTGGAAAGCAAATCCTGATATTCCGGATATGCGTACGGCGGCTTATGTTTGCGCTATAAATAAAGTAGGTACCAGCTATGCTGAGTTAGGTAT
>JBBSJX010000368.1:0-4361 GCA_038256825.1 Chitinophagales bacterium | reverse complement strand
TTTTTTGGTATAAAGCTCCAGTCGGCCTCCGGGTTTCCAAAATCTTCAATAATTGAATAACGGGTATTAATGCTGCTTTGATGGTATAAAAACGACAACTTTCGCTTGTCAATATCATCTAGTCCATAGGCCTTTTGCATAAAACGAAGAATATCGTTTTGCGTATGGCAAAACCGGGGCACAGCTGTTCCTATCGATGTAATATTAGCCAATCTGGTGTAGTATAAGTAATGTAATAAATGCTAAACTGGTACAACTACTGGCAAGCCAATTCATTTGCATGGTATGCTTAAAATCAGCCTTTTCTTCGTTGCGCCAAACCTTAATAACCCAATTAAAAAAATAAATTAAAACAGGTATAAAAAACAATTGCAAAACCACGAACGAGCCAATTTGTTGCAGGGTACTGTAATAAAAAAACAAAAGGGCAAAAGCAATTGCATACATAACTCCGCAAAAAATAAAAGTTCCTTTCTTACCCAATAACATGCTTATGGTTTTCACTCCATCTCTTTTATCGCTTTCGTGTTGGTATACCTGGGTTATTGGGTAAAAACCACCAATCAAAAAACTTGCAGCTACCAACCCGGTCAGCGGCACATGGGTATTTAAATTTTTATCGCTCCCATGATACACCATAAAAAAAGTAAGAGCCCCCTGGTTTAGTATTACCGTAAGATAACCAATTACAGGAAACCGCTTTAGCCTTACCCCCCTGTAACTGTATAACCTCGAACAGATAATATAAAAAATAAATGCTGCAGCAAACCACCCCGAAATAATAAATGATAATAGGGAAGCCACTATATCCATAATAATGGTTGCAACATATAGTTGCCTGGTAGGTTGCAATGGTTTTTCAATTCCACCAATACTACTTTCATCTCTATCCATATAACTATTATACCCATTACTGGCCGGGTATAATAAAACATGTAAAAGAAAAAAAATAAGCGCAGCATTAACCCAGTTTACCTGGTTTACAAAACTGAGCGAAAACCAAAATACAGGCATCAAAAAAAAAGAAAAAGGAAAACGTAGAAGCTGTATTGTTGAGTGCTTTAACACCAATGATTAGTTTAACTAAATATAAAAGATAAAATTTACAATTGCAGTGATAATAGAATTGAATACATAAAAAAGCTCCTATAGCTTTCATTATCGCTACAGAAGCTTCAATAAATTTAAAAAATATAATTACTGCAAAGTTGAACCGCTTTTTGCACCACCAGCAGCTATTCCACCGCTTCCTGAATCATTCCTGTCGGTTGCTTCGTTGGCGCGATCGGGATGGCTTGAAGGATCCCTGCGGCCAGATGCTAATTTAGTTTGAGGATGGGTGGCTATAAAAGCTGCCTGCGCACTTGTATTGTTATCAGTGTGCCTGTTTATATACTCACCGTTTTCGTCTTTTTCAGGTAAGTTTTCAATATCAGTCTGTTCGTTATCGGTACTAACGGGTTCGTGAGGAGGTATAGGTGTATTCTGATTATTGAATTGCTCTTCCTGCATCATTGATTCGTTTTTATTGTCTGCCATATGATTATAGTTTAAACATGAATAATAACCAATATCTTTTAAAAACTATGCCAGTCAATTAAAACTTGTCCGAAAACAATTCATTTTGGTACCAGCCATTTAACACCAGGCATCATCGTTGCGTCGCAATCCGTTCATCCCTAAAGCCTATATCAGCAGTTGCTAAAATCGTTCTTGTAATCTTATGTAATATGACCTTGTTATAATTAACATACCATCATCTTCAAAAATCTTTATTAAAAAAGAATACGGTATAATAAAAAAATTTGGTGCAATTTATTCCCAATGTACAAGTGAGTTCAGAAAACCATCGGAAACCGGGGTTGAACATAGATGAAATGCCCGAACCAAAAAAATTACACAGGTAAATAAACCGTAAAAATGGCTCCTTTATCAACGTGGCCGGTAGCGGTTATAGCACCCTTGTGGTTTAAAATTATTTTTTTACAAATTGCGAGTCCTATCCCCGTGCCCGGATACTCACTTTTGCCATGCAACCGCTGAAATAGTTCAAAAATTTTGGTATGATACTGTTGCTCAAAACCAATACCGTTATCAATAAAATTAATCTTATAGTATTGCTGTGGCAACAAGTTGTGCACGTCGTTTATTTGAGTTCCATCAACCATACTGCAGGTAATTTTTACCTGGGGCTTATCTCCGGCCTTTTTATACTTTAATGCGTTTAATAAAATATTCACAAACAATTGTCTGAATTGAAAGGCTATAATATTTGCCACAGGCAATTGTTGGCTTTGTATGGTTGCATGGTTTTCTTCAATGGCTTCTTTAAGTTCCATTTTTATATCTTCCAGCAACAGGTTTAAATCTACTTTTTCAAATTCTTTTGGTAAAGTACTGGTTCGCGAAAAAGCTAATAAATCATCTATTAACGATTGCATACGCACGGCCGCCAACTCCAAACGCTTAAAATATTCTATGCCTTGCGGCGAAAGGTTTTCAAATTCTTTTTCTCTTATCCGGCTGCCAAATGTTTGAATTTTGCGCAAAGGTTCCTGTAAATCGTGGCTGGCCACATAACTAAACGAGGTCATTTCACTGTTCGAAAGTTCTAATTCAGTGTTTTTATGTCTGAGAGCATGGTTTAGTGCACCGAGTTTATCAGTCACATTCTTTATTGCAGTAAGATCGTGTGAAATGTTTAAGACACCGAAAATTTCTCCATCGGCGTATTTTAATGGGGTCATAAAGCATTTATAAAAACCTTCCAGCGAATCGGGTTGTTCTTCGCAGTGAACATCTTCTCCGGCCAGCGCTTTTTTTAAATGTACATAAAACCTTTCTCCTGCTTTCCCCGTTACAATTTCCCGAACATTTTTGCCCAGTACCGTTTCTTTTTGTTTACCCGTCCTTTCCTCGCACTTCGTGTTCCAGAAAATCAGGTTTAAACTAGTATCAAATGCAGCAATAAAATCAAAGCTGTTATCAAGTATTACGTTTAATATAGCCGACTGCTGTTCGGCATTTTTTACATGCTCCCCAACATCCTCATTCTGGATAATTTCAGAAAAATTGCGCACACTACCCATATTTATTGCTTTATATGCAATTGATGATTATGATTAATAAAATATTGTATAACTGCTACCACTATTACCGGTACAAATTACGGATAGTTACCATTTATATACTCTGCAAAAATAAACTGAAATGGAAATAAAATGGATTAATACAAATAAAAAAGGATGTTACTCCTAACATCCTTGCTTTTACAACTAATTAATTGAATCAATTAGCCAACGAGATCTTCAACAAATTGGTTTACTTCAGCTATGCGTTCGTAGTTAACAGCATAGTAAATAAATTTACCGTCACGTTTTGTAATAACAATGCCGGCTCTGCGCAAAATGGCAAGATGTTGAGATGCTACCGATTGCTCCAATCTCAACTTCACATAGATCTCGGTTACGGTCATACGATCACTTTCGTCTAAAAGCTTAATCATTTGCTGTCGAAGCTTATGATTTAAAGAACGTAAAACCAGAGATGCCTTTTTAAGATGCAGAAAGTCTAACTTGATAGAGTTGCTGGTCTCCTTGTTTGAGATGGTGATGCTCTGTGATGAACTAATCATATTTATTTTTTGGGGGGTTAAAAATCTATGTAAATATAATTTTTTATTTAAATCTTTATTTACAGGTATGTGTTAATTAATATAATTCATTATGATATAGGTGTATAAAATTCTTTAAGATATTCAGGTTCAGCATAAACCGTATCACAAAAAAATCTTTTTTCAAAATGAACTTCGGCAATTTTTCCTAAAAACGTTGCATTATGCTCACATATTAGAAACTGTTTAAAAAAAGTAGATATTTTTTTGAATTTTCCACTTCCATTGCCAAAAAAGACTATATTTTTATTTTTATAATGCTCAAAACTATTTTGATCGAGAATTTTTGAACAAGGGTTCATTATTTTGTTTAACTCTTTATCGTAAATACCCGTAAATACTTCCAATCGCCTTGCATCCAACATTGGGCATAAAAGCACCTCATTATGGTTTGTATTGTGCTTTTCAAGAAATTCTTTAGCAGCAAGAGCCATTACTTCAAGCGTATTAACTGCAATTAAGGGCTTATTTAAAGCAAAACAAAAACCTTTGGCAGCCGCCATTGCCACCCTTAAACCAGTATAACTTCCGGGACCTGAAGTTATGGCCACCGCATCCAGATCGGATAAAGAAATACCCAACTCCTCACCCATGTTTTGTATTGCAACATGCACAAAAGCGGCATGTTCCTTTTGCGAAGCATTCTCTTTTAAACTAAGCGTTAATCCATTTTTACTTATGCAAATGG
>JBBSJX010000367.1:0-4434 GCA_038256825.1 Chitinophagales bacterium | reverse complement strand
GCTTAATTTACTCAAACGAATGTCCTGATCGAAAAAACCGTAATCTCTATGACGCTTAAACCTTTTCATATCTTAAAAATAGCCATTTCTATCTGCTTTTTAGGCGGTTTTTTATAATTAATGGGTTTTTAGAGATGCCCTTATGTTTAACGCAGGTTTTGCGTGAAGGATTGAAATGGAAAGCCCGCAGTCCCGATTTTTCATCGGGATGAGGACTTGGAAGGAAAAGCCAGACCCCGATTTTTCATCGGGGGCACGCCCAAATACTTCGATTGTTGTTGCCTTAACAGGCCTTTATCTTAAAAGTTCAAAATAGTGAACTCAACCCTTCGGTTAATCGCTCTTCCTTCTTCCGTATCGTTACTGGCCTCTGGTTTAGTTTTTCCGTATCCGGCAGATTTAATCCGGGTTGTTGATATTCCTTTACCAGCCAGGTAGTTTTGAACAGAAATTGCCCGTTGTGCGGATAATTTTATGTTTACCTCGTCCGAGCCAACATTGTCGGTATGGCCACCTAATTCAATTTCTAATTTCGGGCGTTTTTGAAGTAGTTCTACTAACCTGTTAAGCTCGGGAAATGATTCGGATTTTAAATCGGATTTACCGGTATCAAAAAAGATATTGTTTATTCTCACAATCTGCCCTATGGCTATGGGCACGAGATATAGATTTCGGGTAATTTCTTTAAACCCAGAAATAGTTGTTAAATCAATATTATCTGAGATAGAAATATAGTTATCAGCACCCGCGTTGAAACCGTAACTTTTACCATAAGGTAAAGAAATTTGATATGCCCCGGTTACTGCGTCACTAATGGCAACGCCTTCATTTTTGCCTGTTTTAAGCTCGTCGTAAGTTATACCGGCTTCAATAGGTTTGTTGGTAGCCTTATCTAAAACCAAACCTTTAACCAAAATAACAGGTTGAGGTTTCAGTTCTTCTTTTAATTTAATTTTTACAATATCACTTGAGCCTTGCCCACCTTCTTTAGAACTTACCATATAAGCGTATTCTCCTCGAGCGTCAAGGGTAAAATAATTATCCCATTTTTCTGAATTTATGGTTGGTCCCATATTTACTGGCTCAGACCACTTGTCCCACGAATCATCTAACCGAGTGGTTTTGTAAATATCATTATCTCCTAAACCGCCTTTTCTATTACTTGAGAAGTAAAGTGTTCGGTTATCAGATGCTAAAAACATCCCCGATTCATCGTATTGGGTGTTTAGTTCTTTTAAATATTTAGGTGTAGAATAATGCTTATCACTTGTTTTAAAGCAAATGTACATATCGCTGTTTTTGCTTCCAACTGCCTCGCTAAAATAGATAAGGATAGATTTGCCGTCTGGTGTCATCTGTGCTCCCACATATTCTCCTAAACGCATTTCATTTAACTTATCTATTTCTATGCCCTCCGGCGATTTCCAAATGTTATTCTCCTTTTTAACAAATGAATATCCAAATGTGTTAGAACGAGTACCGTTAATAAAATACCCTTTAATAAGCATGATATTATTATCTGGAGATATACCATCCACAGACGAATGCGTTAGCCCAACATTAAAAGGAGATGACATATATTTGGCAACACTCCACTCACCACTTTCGTTTTGGCGTGAATACCACAAACTTTGAACATCGTGGTCGACTCCTTTACGAGGCATTCCTCGCAAAAAATACATTTCCCGTCCGTCGGCAGACAGATACGGGGAAAGCTCACCAAATTTTGAATTTACTTTAGTACCCAAATTAATGGGAGCATAAATATCTTGTGAAAAAGACATTTGAGTGAGCCCCAATAAAAAGGCTAGTAATAATTTTTTCATCAGAATTTTGCGCTTTAAAATGAGGTTTAGATTAATTAAAAGAAATTTTATAAAATTTTGATCATAAAAAAGCGGCCAGAAAAATCTGGCCGCTTTTTTATGGATGTTATTTTGCCAAATCAAGTCGGGAAATTAAAATTTTATCTCCTTTTACGGTCTCGCTAAAAACAAAGGTGTAAGGGCCCATTTTTGCACTATCGGTCTTTTTAAACAAGTAGTAATTCTTCCTTTCACTTTCGCCCAAATGTTTAAATTCAGATAATTGCCCGTCTGCTACATTTATAGAGCCATATTGCATACCATATAAGGGTTCCCACGTGGTAGTCACCATGTCTGAATAATATCCATAAGTAGTATGTTTTTCTTCATGAATAGAGCTAACCATACGCATCATCCAATATAAGTTTTTGCCATCGGCAGATTGCTGAATAAAACTTTTTGAGGGATACATATCTGAAGTAAGGGGAGCGTTGTTAAACAAGCCCGATTTGCTTTTTTGATCTAGCGTTACGCCGTAATTCTTTTTTAAGTTACCCGCTGGATCGAATTGAAACATGTAAACACCTTTATAGCTTCGCTCACCTTTGTTTTTACCGCTCGTGATTTTTTTGAAATCCTGACCATTGATAAACACATCCCCAGAGCTAGAAAACGATATTCCGTTAATTACAAATCGTTTGCCGTCAAATTCTACATACCTTTTCTGGTCTGACGGTTTGGCTTTTTTTGAATCAAAATCATCAATAGACGGTGAGCTTAGGAAATCGAACTTGCCGTTGCTTATTTTACCTACTTGAAAGTTAGTATACTTTAATTCGTCCATGGTATCGTCAATTTGATCTTGAGTTACACCAAAATCCATGCTGCCGTTTAATACACTTAGACCGCCCTTTAATGCGCCTAAACCACCTCCTAGGCCACCTAAACCACTTTTTGGTGCGTTTGCTGTTTGCTTTTCATCAGTATCTGCCGAAGTAGTGGCTACCATTGTAGTTTTATAAACTTGGTTTATGTACTTAGAGCCAGGATCTTTGGTAGTTGCAGAGCCATACAGAAAAACAGAGCCTTCGCGTTCGTAGGCTCCTAATACCCGCCATCCGTTTGATGGTGAATTAAAATTGAATTTTTCGACCAATTGGCCTTTAGAATTGACGCGTACGTAGGTGTAATTAGTTGGTTTAGGATCAGCGAATTTACTGAAACCTGCTCCACCCTGTGGAGCAAAAATTAAAATCCAGTCTCTCGGGAAATCATCATTATCCAGCTCGGGGTTATCATCCTCAAGCGCAGCGGAAAATACAGGTGCATTGGGGTACTGAAAATCAAGGCTTGAAACAGTTTTGATATTAATTTGGTTATCGCAACTTAACACATCATAATGCATCATAGAACCAAGCAGGTCGTTCTTTTTTTCTTGTTTTCCGGCTAGTACCAAAACAGTGCTATCCGATTCAACTTCGTATGAGCCGCCTCTGAAAAGATATTTTTCACTATTTTCGGATGTGGCTTTTACTTTATCCAATTGCTTAATGTTTTTATTATAGCTGCCCGTTAACCACAAATATTTCCATGTAATTTGTTTTTTTCTAAAAACCAATTTGCCGGTTAAATTGGCTGATGCGCTTAAACTGTTAGTCTGGTAGCTATCGCCCTTAAAATTAAACCACTTATACTTTTTTCTCATCTGCTCTATGTCTTGCTCGTCTTTAACTGTATTAAGCAATTTGAGATCTTTATCAAACGTATAAATTTCACGTTTTACAGATTTTTTGCCCGACTTCAAAACGAAAATCATGTCTAATGTTTGTTTTGTTAAATCGGTTTCAATGCCACCTAAGTAGCCGTTTTTCGATTTTCTTGAAATGTCGAAATTTTTCTCCAGAATTGGCAGTTGAGCTTGGGTTTCGAAAATCATTAAAAGTAGAAGGAGTGTCAAGTAATAGGTTCTATTCATGGTTTTATTTTTTTTATAAAGTTAAAGGTATCGAATAGGTTACAAAATACGCAATAATGCGTATTTTGTAATTAGCACCCATGTGGGCTGTATTATAAGCGGATTACTGTCCTGCTCATTTTAGGGCAAATAACAACAATGTGGATGTTGTCGCCTGCCCTGAAATTCCGCGTTCCGCCGCCTATAAGAGAGTAGTAGCGGTAGAGCATCAATATAAATTTTAAGGGCTTGCTGATAAACATCAAAAGCTTCTTTATATTTTTTTGCTGCTCATATACGGTGCCCTTATTATTCAGGCAATCGGCAACTGTTACTTTATCCCCGGCTTTAATTGCAAAAATCTGTGCCTGATTATAATACTCCAAAGCTTTATTAAGCATTTTCCAGCTTAAAAACACTGCACCAATGTTCTTATGCACTTTGGCTCTCAAAGAATCATTCCCGGAATCACACGAAATAAGGGCTTTTTGATATGATTTGAAGGCTTGCAGGTTATTTCCAAGATCGGAATATGAGTTTCCAATTTCATTGAAAGTCAGAGCGTTAAGGTTTTTTTACCAGACTTATTAAGTAAAATAAAGTTATTGAAACACTTAATAGCTTCCTTAAACTGCCCCTTTTCTACATTGACACTGCCTGTTCAAAAATCGTTAG
>JBBSJX010000366.1:0-4440 GCA_038256825.1 Chitinophagales bacterium | reverse complement strand
GTGAAGAAATAACGGGTTTTATTATAATGGTTGCCCGAAAAATAACAAAGAAAATAAAAAACAGCTCTAAACTTGTTTTAATGAAAAGGTGAAATAAATAAATGTTATATCTTACCTGTTAAGAAAAAAAATCAAAACTTAAGGATCAATTTTGGCTGAATAGAATACTGCCCGCAACGCGAATGTTATGATAGTAAACATAAATATCAAAGACACAATTGCAAAATCTTTACCTCACCTTTTTACTTCACTGGTGTTTCTGGTACTTATAAATGCGTGTTCCCAAAACACCTCTCCTGAAGTAAATGCTGCTGATACAAACGCATTCGTTCCACCAAAAATTACAAGTATATCTCAATTGCCTGCTGATAAAAAACCCCGGGAGATATTTCTTGAAAATACGCCCAGGCCTCTTTCAATAATTGTCCCAAAAGGGCGCCAACAATATAATAGCCGGGGATTTCTTAAGCAAGCAACTATGCCAGTTGCTGCCGACGCACAAGGCAGAGGCTTTTTTGCTACGTTTACTACCGATGATGGATTGGCGCTCGACCAGGTTCATTGCAGCTATAAGGATAAATTAGGCAATCTCTGGTTTGGTACTAATGGTGGCGGAGTTAGTAAATACGATGGTAAAACGTTTGCTAATTATACCACTGCACATGGTTTAGCTAATAATAGCATCTGGTGTATTACAGAGGATCTTAAGGGCAATATTTGGTTTGGAACAGATGGAAGCGGAGCAAGCAAATATGATGGAAAACAATTTACAACTTACACAACTTCGCAGGGCCTGGCTGGTAATGTAGTTTTTAGCATCGCAGTTGATAAAGAAAATAATCTTTGGTTTGGAACATTAAAGGAGGGAGTAAGCAAATTTGACGGCAAAAAATTTATTACTTATACCACTAAAAATGGGCTGGCTAACAATGCCGTTAAAAGTATAACTGAAGAAAAAAATGGCAGGATCTGGTTTGGCACCTTAGGGGGCGGGGTTAGTGTATTTAATGGTAAAACCTTTAGCACATTCAACTCGGACAACGGACTTTCTAATAACAACGTATGGAGTTTAGGGAAAGATTCTACAGGAAATATATGGTTGGGTACTGAGAATGGTGCCAGCAGATTTGACGGTTCTAAATTTACTCATTACGGCAGTTTTCGCGGATTATCTGACAATTTGATATTGAGCATCACCAGCGACCGGCAAGGCAACATTTGGTTTGGATCTTTAAACGGAGGCGTATTTAAATATGACGGAAGCAATTTCACTAATTATACAACTGCCCAGGGATTAACCAATAATTCTGTTAGAAGCATTACAGAAGATGCAAAGGGCAATCTTTGGTTTTGCACCTATGGAGGAGGATTATGTAAATATGCAGGTAATAGCTTTGCAAATTTTACAACAGCGCAGGGCCTTTCTAACAATGTTGTTTTTAGCATTGCCCAAGATACAATTGGCAATCTATGGCTGGGAACATCAGGCGGAGGCGTAAACAGGTATGATGGTCAAAACTTTTCTAATTACTCAAAAATACATGGCCTTGCAGATAACGTTGTATATGCTATTGCAATTGACAGAACAGGCAACCTCTGGATTGGCACAGGCGGTAGTGGTGTGAGTAAATTTGACGGCCAGAGATTTACCCATTATACCACACTGCAAGGCCTTGCAAATAATATTATTTTTAGTATACTGGAAGATAGAAAAGGAAATCTTTGGTTTGCAACATCAGGGGGTGGTGTAAGCAAATTCAACGGCAAAAGCTTTACCAATTTCACCATGGAACAAGGGCTGGCCAATAATGTTGTTTTTAGTATTAAAGAAGATAATGAAGGTAATATATGGTTTGGCACTTTAGGTGGTGGTGTAAGTAAATTTGATGGGGAACATTTTACTAATTATAGTACTGAGCAGGGACTGGCGAATAATGTGGTGTGGGCTATAACCCAGGATACAGATGACAACCTATGGTTTGGCACAGAGCAAGGTTTAAGTGTTATGCATAAGGCAACCAAAGACCAGCATAACAACAATAGTGCTAACCCCGGCAGATCGTTCAGCCTGTTTCAAAACTTTTCTACCAAAGATGGACTTCCCGATAATTTCATCACGCAGGTGGTAACAGGCAACAATGGTAAATTATACATAGGAACCAACCTGGGGATAGGTGAATTAATACCCGGGGATACTTCAAAAAATAATCAAAAAAAGTGGGCGGTGGGTAAAGTGTTTAATTCCCATACAGGTTATCCTGTAAAAGATGTAAATGCAGGACTTAGTGCAATGTATAAAGACCGCAATGGTATTATTTGGATTGGCACAGGCTCCGACAAAACCGGGCTGGTACGTTTTGACCCCAAGGCGGCAATTAATAATAACCTTTCGCCTATTGCTGTGCATCTTAAAAATGTAAAAATAAATAACGAAGATATTAGCTGGAGCGACCTGGATAAAAACAGAATAAACGAGAAGATAGACAGCAATACGGTATCGTCAATTGTTGTTGATGAGCAAAACACTTACGGACGCCAGTTAAATGAACAGGAAAGAGATTCATTACGCACCAAATTCAAAAAAATATCTTTTGATGGAATTACAAAATGGAATGCCATTCCCCAAAAATTGGTGCTTCCCTATTATTTTAATAACATAAACTTCGACTTTAACGCCATAGAAACCGGGCAAAACTTCCTGGTAAAATACCAGTATATGCTCAAGGGTTACGATAAAGAATGGAGCCCGCCAGTTTATAAAAATTCGGTGAATTTTGGCAATATTTATGAAGGCAAATATACATTTCTGGTAAAGGCCCAAAGCCCCGAAGGGGTATGGGGCAAGCCACTGGCTTATACTTTTGAGGTGCTGCCGCCGTGGTGGAGAACGTGGTGGATGTACACGATTTATATTATATTGATGATAGCAGCCATTTCCTTGTTATTCAGGTGGAATAACCGGCAAATAATATCTAAAAAAAATATGCTGGAAAGTGAAGTGAAAATAGCTACTATACAATTAAGGGAAGAAAATAAGAAAGTAAACGATCAAAAGAAGAGAATAGAAGAAACTTTAAGAGAACTGGAATCAACGCAGGCGCAGCTTATACAAGCCGAGAAAATGGCAAGTCTTGGTGAACTTACTGCCGGCATCGCGCACGAAATACAAAACCCGCTAAATTTTGTCAATAATTTTTCTGAAGTAAATAATGAATTGATTGAAGAATTAAAAAGTCAAAAGTCAATATTAAAAAGTGAAGAGCAGGATGATTTACTCAATGATATTTTTCAAAATAATGAAAAAATATACCTCCACAGTAAACGGGCCGATGCAATTGTAAAAGGTATGTTGCAACACAGCCGAACCAATAAGGGTAAAAAAACACCAACTGATCTCAATGCCTTAGCTGATGAATATCTCCGGCTTTCGTACCAGGGCTTAAAGGCTAAAGACACAACATTAAATGCCTCCATTGAAACTAGTTTTGATCGTTCAATTGGCAACATCAATATAGTTCCCCAGGATATCGGGAGGGTATTACTGAACTTATATAACAATGCTTTTTATGCCTGTACGGAGCGAAGCCAAAGAGAGGTCGCTGATCGTAGTCGAATTGCTGATTACCTGCCGCTTGTTTCGGTTCAAACAAAAAAATTAAATAACATTATTGAAATACGTGTCAGTGATAATGGCAGCGGCATTCCGCAAAACATTGTTGACAAAATCTTCCAGCCATTCTTCACCACCAAACCAACAGGGCAAGGCACAGGGTTGGGGTTGAGTTTGAGCTATGATATTATTAAAGCACATGGTGGAGAAATAAAGGTGGAAACAAAGGAAGGTGAGGGTACACAGTTTATTATCCAATTACCCATTGGCAATGTTTAAGGCTGAATGCTGGATGCTGAATGCTGAATGCTAAGGGCAGAATGCTGAATGCTTAGGGCAGAAGGTGGAATGCTGAACCCAAACGGTATAGCATTCTTGCGTGTAGCAGAGCCGGTAAATAACCAGTTTCCACTCATTTTTCAGTGCTATTAAATAAACAAAATATTTTTTTGTTTATATAAAAAGTTGCCTATATTCATATTTCAATCCCCCTAAAAAAACTTTCTTACAACAAAAATTAAACGATTGTTCCTATGGCAATAGAGAAGTTGTTTGTGCCTTCTTTACAGCAAACGGTGGGTGCTTTGCTGCAACAATTGCGGGTAAATGTAACCGTTAAGTCGGTTAATGAGGCATTGCTTAATCACCCCGATTACCCAAGCCTGTTAAGCATAACCGATGTGCTGAAGCAATGGAAAATTGCCAGTACCGCCATTAGGGTGGATAATGAAAAGTTGCACGAAATACCAGTGCCTTTTGTAGCGTATACAAAAAATAGTGGAGGCTCATTTCTTACCATTACGCAAACCAGTCAGCAACATGTTAACTAT
>JBBSJX010000365.1:0-4461 GCA_038256825.1 Chitinophagales bacterium | reverse complement strand
ATGTTTTTACAATAAATTCCATGTATTGCTTTCCCTCTCCTGCGCCATTCTTTTTACTGTCGAATGGATTGTATTCACCCGTTCTTTTAGCGCCACCATTATCAATTCCTACCACTATACATTCCTTACCCTGCGCTTTTTGAAGGCTATCTAACGTTTCATCAACTCCCCATTCACCAAACGCGGCTGTTTGCTCGTTAAATAAATTCTGCCCATCGTGCATGTATAAAACCGGGTATACTTTTTTTGAAGTAGCATATCCTTTTGGCAGGTAAATCCAGATGCGCCGGGTGCGGTTCAATTCAGGCATTTTAAACGCAGTATCCATAATGCTTACCTGTGCACTTGCAGTGTTGGGTTTAGGCTTGTCCGGAAAATCATCTTTCCAGCCTTCTATGGTTATGTTTTGCGATACATCATCGATCAAATCTGCCTCACGATTTTCTATATCCACTCCATTGGCTGCGGTTTCAACGGACTGCCACGATCCTCTTGTGAACTTAAACTGAACTTTTCCCGGGGCCATATCTTTAAAAATTATTGCTTTCCTGCTGGTACCATAAGGCTTTAATTTATAGTTAGGATCGCGTGGGTTCCAATTATTAAAAGATCCTGCCACGTATATATCATCCAAACTTTTTGTTGCTGCCTTATCCACAATTAACCTAAGTGTAAATTGTGCATCAACATTGTATAATATAAACAGGGCTAGCACCAACAGGAAAACTCTTTTCATGTAATGAAATTATTGTTTTAAATATTAAAAAAACGCCAACAGTTTACTAAAGAAACAAAATATGGTGGGCCAGCTTGCAACAAAATAATTTATTTTTTTATGGACCCGGCAAGTGTGCTGCTATGTTACTTTTGTTGCGTCGCACTCGTGTACGGCATCAATCTACGGAGCTTTATTTAATACGACAGGTAGATGGCTAATATTTTTCTGACGCATTTTTTGCTGTACAAACACGACTGTATACACAAATGTCTGAAGTTCAAATTTTAAAATTTCATAAGCAGGAAAAGGCTAATTGCTCCAGCAATGACACAAACTGAAATAAAAGATAAAATACTTAAAGGTGGAAAACTGGCAATTGAGCAATTATTGGAGAAGAAGCGTAAGGACAATTCTTTTGTAGTAATATCCAACAACGGGAAAGTAGTTAAAGTAAAGGCTAACACTCTGAAGAAATAGCACTTCAGCCAATAAAAGTGTTTTGTATAAAAAAACGCTGCTATATAATAAAAATAGCAGCGTTTTCATTTTATTAAATTATTTATAGCAATTGTTGAAGGGTAGCGTACAAAGCTTCACCACGCAAATCGCGGGCAATTATTTTTCCATTAGGATCAATTAACATGTTAGCCGGTATGCCCGATATTTTATACAATTGGGCAGCAGCATTCTGCCAGTATTTAAGATCGCTTACGTGAGTCCAGGTTAGGTTATCAGCTTGAATTGCCTGCAACCATTTATCGCGATTTTGGTCCAACGAAACACCCAGGATGGTAAAGTTTTTATCTTTAAAGGCATTATAGGCAGCTACAACTGCAGGATTTTCCATCCGGCAAGGTCCACACCAGCTTGCCCAAAAATCAACCAACACATATTTACCTTTAAAGGAAGAAAGCGTTACAGGTTTGTTTGTAGAATCAGGTTGAGAAAAATCAGGAGCAATAGTTCCAACCTTTCCAATTTTTGAACCGGCAATCAATTTTTCCAGTTCCTTGCTATAAAAACTTTGCTTGCCTTCGCCCGATAACATATTGTAAGTCTTCTCCAAACCGGCCGGATCGTCGCTTACCGGGCTGGTAATATAAATTACAAATGCACTTACAGGCGAGGTGGGCTTTTCCTTTACAAACAGGTTTACCAGTTGCAAAACCGATCCTTTAGCTTTTTCAAAATTTGTAATCAGCGAATCCCGACCGGTGCCGGGAGTAGTTGCATTAATTTTTGTAACAAGGGTGTTCAGTTTATTTTTCACCGGCTCAAACCTGCTCTGGTATAATTCATAATCTTTTTGAGAAGGTGACCCGATGATTTTTAATTTTTTCAGGTCGTTAATATTACCTGTAACCGTAACCTTATCCTTGCCTAAAAACACATCAGCCACATTTTCATAACCAATAAACGATAACTGGTAAATATCAGCGTTCTCCACATTGCCAAACAAGTTGAACCTGCCGCCTTTTGCGTAATCCACAGCAAGGGTTTCTGATTTTCCGGGATGTGCCAAAAATACCATTGTACTATCAGGCAAGCCGGTAATGGTGCCCGAAATAGAAAAATTAGCCTTTACTCCTTTTGGAATGCCTGTGTTTTGAGCTAAAGAAAATAATGGAAAAAAGAGAACGATCAATAATTTATTCATACCACCTATTTAGAATGACGCTGTTTTAATATACGCGTTACATCGTGCAATTTAAATCCTTTTGCGTTAAGTAAAAGTAAATAATGGAACATCAAATCAGCCGCCTCATCCAGAAAAAGGGTGTCATTATCATCCTTGGCTTCAATCACCAGTTCAACGGCCTCCTCACCTACTTTCTGTGCAATTTTATTAATCCCTTTTGCAAATAAGCTCGAAACATAGGATTCAGTTGGAGCTACCTGTTTTCTTAAATCAATGATATGTTCCAGGTAATGCAAAAATTCCTCAGATGTGTTTTTCTCGCTAAAACAGGTATCGGCGCCAGTATGGCAAACAGGCCCAACAGGGTTAACTTTTATCAAAAGGGTATCATTATCGCAATCCACCTTCATTTCTTTCAACAACAAAAAATTACCGCTTTCTTCACCCTTCGTCCAAAGGCGTTGTTTACTACGACTGAAAAAAGTAACCTTACCCAGTTCCTCCGTTTTAGTAAGCGCTTCTTCATTCATAAAACCCAGCATCAAAACTTTATGGGTTGTAAAATCCTGTACAATTACCGGAACCAATCCGTCAGTATATTTTGCAAAATCTATTTTCATTATTTTTTTTTGGTAGTGAACATTTGCTATTAATGTAGCATCGTTGCTGCCTGACCGACTTTCGGCGGTTCGCACTCTTGTACATATTGAAACCTATTCAGCAGTGTTTATACTTTCCAGGCAAAATTTAAATTCTCATTTTTATTTGCTTGTCCTGTAAATATTGTTTTAAATCGGGGATGGCAATTTCTTTAAAATGAAAAATACTGGCCGCCAATGCAGCATCAGCCTTGCCCTCTCCAAAAATATCTACAAAGTGGTCCATCGTTCCTCCTCCTCCCGATGCTATAACCGGAACCGGTAACCGGGTAGAAAGTTCCCTGGTAATATCAATCGCAAATCCTTTTTTGGTGCCATCATTGTTCATACTGGTGAGTAAAATTTCGCCGGCACCCCTGTCAACCGCTTCTTTTGCCCAGTCAAAACACCGGGTTTCTGTTTTGGTACGACCGCCATTTAAATATACATACCACTCACCATCAGCTTCCAATTTGGTATCAATAGCCAAAACAATACATTGTGATCCAAATTCCTTTGATAGATCGTTCAACAATCCAGGATTTTTAAACGCCGAAGTGTTTACCGATATTTTATCCGCACCATTTTTTAATAGCACCCTAACATCTTCCACACTGCTAATGCCGCCACCTACGGTAAAGGGGATATTTATTTTATGTGAAATGCGCTGAACCAGTTCGCTTAAAGTTTTGCGTTTTTCAATGGTGGCAGTAATGTCTAAAAAAACCAGTTCATCCGCGCCTTGCTGCGCATAAAGGGCACCCAATTCAACAGGATCACCTGCATCGCGGATGTTTTCAAAGTTGATGCCTTTAACCGTGCGGCCGTCCATTATATCCAGGCAGGGAATAATACGTTTGCACAATCCTCCAACACTGGGTTTGGCAGAAAAAGTATTTGACCCGTCTTTATTATTAAATGCTGATGATTCCATAATTCAATATTTTCCTTACGGGTTAAATGATTTTAAATCGGGTAAGGATATTTTGTTTTCATAAATAGCTTTACCAATAATGGCACCCATACAGCCAGCTTCCTCTAGTTTATAAAGATCGTCCATTGAGCTGACCCCACCACTTGCAATTAAGTGGATACCCGGGCATTCGGTAATAATGTTTTTATATAAATCGGTTGCCGGCCCTTCCAACTTACCATCCTTGCTTACATCGGTACAAAAAATTTGCTGTACGCCCTTTTCCAGATATTTTTTTATAAAATCATATACCCATATATCGGTTGTCTCTAACCAGCCATGAATAGCAATTTTCTCATTTTTTACATCGGCTCCTAATAAAAACTTTGCTGCACCAAAACGCTCCAGCCATTGGGTAAACAGGTTTTCATCTTTAACCGCTATGCTTCCAACAGTGGCAAACATACTTCCTGACTCAAAAACAACATTTACGTCATTTTCTGTTTTAATACCGCCACCAAAATCAACCACCAGTTTGGTTTGACTGGCTATT